>URWM01000030.1 GCA_900551655.1 uncultured Collinsella sp. | reverse complement strand
GGAACTTATAGCCCTTGGCCTCGAGCTCGGAACGGAGTTCTTGGAAGTTGTAGATCTCGCCGTTGAAGACAATGACGACGCTACCGTCCTCATTGGCCATGGGCTGAGCGCCGGCCTCGGTCAGGTCGAGGATCGACAGGCGGCGGAAGCCGAGGGCAACGCGGCCGTCGATAAACTGACCGCCCATGTCGGGACCGCGATGGACGATGCGGTCCATCATCTTGGTGAGCACCTCGGATTGGTTATCCGTCCCACCGACAAAACCGACAAAACCGCACATATACTATCCCCTCTGCTGTTGCTGGGCATCAAATCGAATCAGTAGCTTTTGAGTATACCCGAGGGCGTAAAGAGGGACGGAATGTTCAGGCAATCTCAACTGAATCAGCTCCGCTGTGACACGCGCCGGTTACCTTTAATGGATATGAGGTGAATGGGGCGATTGTTTTGCTATACTCTCTCCGCACGGGCGATTGGCGCAACGGTTAGCGCAGGTGCTTTACACGCACAAGGCTGGGGGTTCGAATCCCTCATCGCCCACCACTGAATTGGAAACGGTCCTCGAAAGGGGACCGTTTTTGTTTGGGCCCATCGCAGAGGGATTCGAACCCGCCAGGGTGCGGAGCTGAGGAAACGCGCAAGCGTTTTCCAGCGCAGCACGCGAGGGCCGCAGGCCCGAAGCGGAAGCGGGCGGCGAAATGGACCCTTGGCGAATACCCGTGTGCAAAAAATGCCAAATATGAGTACTGCTACCTTTTTGATGGCAGCGTTTTCGAAGTCATAAAAGGCAAATCCGACATTAGAACGACGATCAATAGTCCAGTTAAGCCAATTTACTAACTACAAAACTGGGCATATGTGGCCCAACTCGTCTAAAAACGTCTATTTTATATGTTACAAGGTTAGTGCCAGTACTCATATTTGCCACTTTTTGCACACGGCCTATCCCAGCCATGGTAAATCGATAGCAAAACGGGCTCCAGACCGCTGAATCATGCCACATAGGGCACGTCCGCAGTCCGGAACCCGGTCAAAGTTAAGTTATTTCGCTGTGTTAGGCCAAAACGTCCGACAGGGTCTTGATCAGGCTGTCCACGTCGGCTTCTTCGCAGACAAGTGGCGGCAGGAAACGCAGCGTATGCGCACCTGTAGCGTTGGTCACGGCACCGGCGGTCAGCGCGCGGGCAACAACATCATGCGCGTCGCCCGCGGCATCATCCAAATCACAGCCGAGCATCAAGCCGCGGCCACGTACCTCGGTCACGTGCGGCAGCTTGGCGAGCTTTGCCTCCATATAGGCACCCACCTTGGCAGCATGGTCGGCATAATCGCCGCGCACGAGCGCGGAGAGCGTCGCGGCGCACGCCGCAATGGCCAGGCAGCTGCCGCCAAAGGTCGAGCCGTGGTCGCCCGGCTTAAACACGTCGGCAATCTCCTTCTTTGCTACGACGGCACCCATGGGCACGCCATCGGCAATGCCCTTGGCAAGGCTCATGATGTCGGGTTCCACGCCATAGGTTTGGAATGCAAACGGCTTGCCGGAGCGGAAGATGCCGCACTGGACCTCGTCGGCTATAAGCACGGCGCCCACTTCGTGTGCCAGGTCGCGCGCTGCCGCCATAAACTCCTCGGTCATGGGGTGCACGCCACTCTCACCCTGGATCGGCTCGAGCATCACGGCACATATTTCGCTCCCCAGCTGCTTAAAGATCGCACGCAGTTCATTGATATCGTTGGGCGTACAGGCCACAAAGCCACCCGGCAGCGGGCGGAAACTATCCTGCAGCCAATCCTGCATGGTGGCGGCAATGGTCTCGAGCGTACGGCCGTGGAAGCCGCCGCGCATGCACACGATGGTGTTGCCGCCATTACCGGCACGCATGGCGTACAGGCGCGCGAGCTTCATCGAGCCCTCGTTGGCCTCGGCGCCAGAGTTGGCAAAGAAGGTCTCCCAAACCTGCTCATCCGTAGCCGGGGCACCAAGAGCAGCTGCCGTGGTCTCATCGCCGGCGGCAATGGCATCGGCAAGCACGCGCGCACCATCTACGTTGTCGTTAGCAAGCTTGGACAGCAGCGCCGCGACCTGTCCGCGCTGCTCAATGTAGAAGTAATTGGAGACATGCATGAGCTTTTTGGTCTGTGCCTCGAGCGCCGAGAGCACAGCCGGGTCGCCATGACCTAGGCTGCACACGCCGATGCCGGCAAGAAAGTCGAGGTACTCACGACCATCGTCGCCGGTGAGCTTCATGCCGTGACCCTCGACAAACTCGACCGGAGAGCGGCCAAAGGTATGCATAACGTAATGGGATTCAAGCGATTGCTGAGCTGCAAGTGACATGAGATGCCTTTCGTTGGGCGCCAGACGGCGCGGGGCTATGGGTGCAGGAATGGGGCGGCTGAGGGTCAGCTAGACCGTCTGAAGCTTCTCGACCTCGTCGAGGTTTTCGGTCAGACGCGCAGCAAACGTCGAAAGCGGATGCGGATGCGTATCGAACTCGTAAGCCGTCTCGGTGGAATGGATCACGGTACCGACGCCGGCATCGGTCAGCAGCTCCAGCAGCAGCGAATGCGGCGTGGTGCCGTTGATGATGTGAGCGCGAAATACGCCGCCGGCAAGCGCATCGACGGCCGCACGCAGCTTGGGAATCATGCCCTTATCGACCTCGCCGCCGTAGAGCATTTCGTTAACCTCGTCGAGCGTTAGGTTGGAGATGAGTGAGTCTTTATCGCTAAAGTCCTTGTACAGGCCATCGACGTCGGTCAAAAAGATCGCCTTATGCGCATGAAGCGCCGCCGCGACGGCACCGGCGGCGGTATCGGCATTGATGTTGAAGAAACCGCCGTCCTCCCCCGCCGCGACGGTAGCGATGACGGGGATGTACTCGCTATCGAGCAAGCGCTCGATATAGTCGGTGTTGACGTGCGTCACTTTGCCCACGCGACCGAGCTCGGGGTCGAGCGGCTCGGCGATGAGCGTGCCGGCATCGCTGCCCGACACGCCTACGGCCAAATTGCCGTGGTGGTTGATGGCAGCGACCAGCTCCTGGTTAACCTTGCCGCCCAGCACCTCGCGCACGATATCCATAGTCGCCGGCGTGGTCACGCGCTGGCCGTTCTTAAACTCGACGGGGATGTCGTAGTGGCTCAGCGCCTCGTTGATGGCCTTGCCGCCACCGTGCACGATGACGGGGCGCATGCCGATGATCTTGAGCAGCACGATGTCGCTCATCACGTCGCGGCGCAGCTGCTCATCAACCATGGCGGCTCCGCCATATTTGATAACAACCGTCTTACCGGTCAGGTTCTTAATCCACGGCAGCGCTTCGAACAGCAGCTGCGCGGTTGCTTCGTTGGATTCGCTCGAACGACAATCGCGTGCGAATTTCATAATCTGCCTCGTCTTTCGTATCGTTATCGCGCCGTGCTCCGCTGTCCGCAATCGCGGCAAGATGCGCAGCGTGCCTGGAATCTAGGAACGGTAGTCGCCGTTAATGGAGATGTACTCGTGCGTGAGGTCACAAGTCCACACGGTGGTCGCCGCGTCGCCCGCGCCCAGGTCGGCCGAGATCACGATCTCGGGCGCCTCAAAACGTCGCAGAGCCTCGTCCTCGTCAAAGGGAACGGTCAGGCCGTCACGGCAGACGGGCATGCCCATCATGTCGATGGAAACGTCTTCCTGATTAAACTTCACGCCGCACTTGCCGAGCGCCATGGCAACGCGGCCCCAGTTGCAGTCGTGGCCGGCGATGCAGGTCTTAACGAGCGGCGAGTTGGCAACGGCACGGGCGGCGATATCGGCCTCCTCGTCGTTCACGGCGCCGGTAACGTTGACCGTAACAAGCTTAGATGCGCCCTCACCATCGGCGGCGATATTGCGCGCCAGGCTCTCGCACACCTCGTGCACGGCAAATGCCAACTCGTCAAAGGCATCGGAGCCCTCGACGATAGGCTCGGCATCTGCGGCAGCGGCGCCGGAGGCAAGCATGATGCAGGTGTCGTTGGTCGAGGTGTCGGAATCGACCGTTACCTTGTTGAAGGTCTGCTTGACGGTCGAGAGCAGCAGGGCATGAAGTGCCGCAGGCTCGACGGGGGCATCGGTGGTGATAACTGCGATCATGGTGGCCATGTTGGGCATGATCATGCCCGAGCCCTTGCACATTCCGCCTACCGTATAGACATTGCCCGCATGACCCGCAGCCTCACTGACGTAGGATACGGCGTACTCCTTGGAGTGCGTGTCGGTCGTCATGATGGCGCGAGCGGCATCGGCGCCACCGTGGGCAGAGAGCGCCTCGTAGGCAGCAGGAATGGCGGTCTCAAACGTGTCGATCGGCAGAATCTGGCCAATCACACCCGTGGAGGCAACCAGAATCTGCTGGGGCTCGCAGCCGATGACCTGCGATGCGATGCTGCACGTCTCGCGCGCGCATGCAAGGCCGGTCTCACCCGTGGCGGCGTTGGCATTGCCAGAGTTGACCGAAACGCCGGCGATGATACCGTAGCCCTTGTCGGCACCGCCCAGGTTGGCACGGCTCACCTGCACGGGCGCCGCGCAAAAGCGATTGGTGGTAAACACGCCGGCACCGGGACAGGGTTTATCGGGCACGACGAACGCGTAATCCAGGCGCTCGGGATTCTTGCGGAACCCAGCGTGGATGCCTGCGGCTTTAAAACCAGCCGCAGCCGTAACGCCACCCTCGACGGCGCGAATCTTGATATCAAACAGCTCGGTATTCATCGTCTTTATGACTCCTTATGTCAAACAAAAAACGGACATCGGTTGGTGCGCCATGCCAGTCGTGATCATGAGACCAGCTTAAGAGTGGCGCCCCACTCGATGCCCGACTACCAAATCGTTAACAATCGAATGTGCTACACCGGGCACGCCACTGTGGGCAAGCCTCGTCGCTCGTCAAAGCCAAAGACGATATTGGCGCACTGGACCGCTTGGCCCGCAGCGCCCTTGCACAGATTGTCGATGGCGCCCGTCGCCACCAGCACGCCCGCGCGCTTGTTGAGCGCGAGGCCGATCTGGGCGGCGTTGGTTCCGACGACCGAAGCCGTCTTGGGCTGCTGGCCGGCGTCGAGCACACGCACAAAGGTGCGTCCAGCGTAGAACTTCTTGTAATGGTCAACGACATCCTCAAGAGCCAGCGTGTCGAGTGCCTGCGGCGCGAGCGGCAGCGTCACCGTAGAGAGCAAGCCGCGCTTGAGCGGCGCCAGGTGCGGAGTAAAGACAATGCGGTCGGTCAGGCCCAGAATTTGCTCGATTTCGGGCGTGTGGCGATGTTTGCCTACGCCATAGGCCTCCAGGTTCTCGTCTGCGCTACAAAAATGGGTGCGGGCGTTGCAGGACTTACCGGCGCCCGTCACGCCGCTAATGGCATCGACGATTACGGGACCGTTCTCGGCCACCCAGCCCGCACGCACGGCAGGAGCAGCAGCAAGGCTCGTTGCGGTGGGATAGCAGCCGGCGCAGGCGACCAAAACGGGCTTTCCGGCGGCATGGCTGGAAGCAGCGGTCTCTAAGTCCTGGCAGAACAGCTCGGGCAGGCCAAAAGCGCGGGTCTTGAGCAACTCGGGGCTCGTGTGCTCGGCGGCATACCATGCCTCAAAGACGGACGGGTCGCTCAGACGGTAATCGGCCGAAAGATCAAAGCAGGAAACGCCCGCGGCAAGGAGCGCGGGCACCTGTGCCATGGCAGCCGTGTGCGGCACGGCAAGAAAAACCGCATCGCAGCTCTTGAGCTCGGGGGCGTCATGCGTGGTGAAAACCAGATCGCTCACACCAGCAAAGCTCGGATACACCGCGGACAGCGGCTGGCCGGCATCGGCGTTGGACGTAATGGCAACAAGTTCAAACTCGGGATGGCCGAGCACGAGGCGAATGAGCTCGGCTCCGGCATATCCAGCCGCGCCGACGATTCCAACCTTCAAAGACATATCAGACTCCTTGTCTGCGATTTATGCACCGATGCGCATTTCGCAGCGGTCGTTATGAAGTAGGTTGAAACTTTAGCACCAAAAGATGCATGAATACGTAAATGGCTTGCATATTCATGCATTGAAACATTCCCGACACATTCGCTTGAAGGAATTGACAAATAGGGCGGGCCCGTATCGACCGGCACTCCTTACGGCGCCGGGCAACACGGGGCCCGCCCATGCGAGAACTAAGTTGTTGGGATGAGCCAGCTGGCTAGAGCTCGACCGGCACCCATTCGTCGTGATTGCAGATAAAAGCCTCGGGATCCTCGACGCTAAAGAAGACGAGCGTGGGGTCGTTAGGCCCCTCATAGTGCTCGCCCAGGCGCTCTAGATGCTTCCACCCAGCTTCGCGCATTTCGCCTAAAGCCCGGTCATCCAAGCCGGCACGCCCGCGCAAGATGAGCCAGCCATGGCCCGGCCACCAACTCGTGGCCTCAAAGCGCTGGTTTTGCAGAAGCTCCTGCCACACATCTTTGGTGCGCGCTGTCACAAACCACAGCTTGCCGTCCTGAATCTGCGCAAACGAGAACGGACGCACATGCGGCTGCCCGTCCACGCTCGTCGCCAGATACCACGCAGGCACCGACGTCAGATACTCCAGCACCGTATTCAATCCGCCCACGTTTCCTCCTGTCGCCTGACCAGTCTTTTTGCAATGGGTAGTCAATTTGGGAAATTAGAGCTCGAGGCGCTCTTCGCTGCCGTCGATATCGCAGAATCGCGCGGCGATGTTGCGGACCGAGAAGAATGCAAGGCGGCCGTCGTTGGCGCTATCGTGTTGCTCGCCAATGCCCACCATGTGCCTAAAGCCCGCCTGACGCACCTTGTCGCTCACGACTGCATCGTCCTCGAGCGCGGCCTCACCGGTTAACACGATCCAGCACTCCCCCGGCTTCCAGCCCGATACCTCAAACTTGGGATTCGCACTCAGCTCCGCCCACACATCCTTGTCGCGCGACGTGCAAAACCACAGCTTACCTTCATCGACCATGGCAAACGAAAACGGCCTCACGCGAGGCTGATGCCCGTCGGCCACATCGGTCGTGGCCAGATACCACGCCGGAATGCGCCTGAGATACGAGCAGGCGCGCTCAAGCTGAGCTGTGCGGTCGTTGTCGGTCATAGGGACCCCTTTCTTGCGCTCGAATCGCGCCTAAATAAGTTGAAGGTTGATGACGATGACACACGCGAGCAGCAGCGCCGTCACCACCGCAGCCAGCGCATCCCCGCGGCGAAATGCAAGCGCATGCAGGCGCGTGCGGCCCTGCTCGCCGTGATAGCAGCGTGCATCCATGGCAGCAGACAGCGTCTCGGCATGGCGGAACACACCCGTGAACAGCGGGATCGCCACACTGCCGAGCATACGCACGCCGCCGAGCGGACCGCCCGTCACGCGTGCACCGCGGCTCGCCTGCGCATCGGCCGTCTGCTTCATCTCGGTGGCAAACTGCGGCATAAAGCGCAGCGCGATACCCATAATCATGCCGAGCTCGTGTGCAGGAAGTCCCACACGCGCAAACGGTGCGAGCAGACGCTCAAAGCCCGCGGTGAGGTCGAGCGTAGGCGTGGTGAGCGTAATGGCGCTCATGCCGGCCATCATCAGGGTCAGGCGACACGCCATAAAGGCGGCAGAACGCAGTGAGCCCTCGCTTATCTGCAGAAAGCCGAGCTGCCACAGGATGCGCCCACTCTGATCGGTAAACAAGTTGAGCACCGCGACCACGACGACGATTGCCAGCAGCGGCGCCATCGACGACAGAACGCGACGAGCCGGCACCCGGGACACGGCATAGATCAGCACGACGAAAATTGCGACCGGTGCCAGTCCGCGGAAGCCACTGACCGTGAGCGTCGTGATCAGAAACACAAAGCCCAAGAGCAACTTGGTTCGCGGGTCCAGGCGGTGGATTGCGCTATCGCCGGGATAGTAGCTGCCAAACGAAAACGCCTCCATTAGCAGTCCTCCTCTCGCGCGACCGTCTTGGATTTAGCAATGTCCGCGACGTTAGAAAGACCGTCTGAGCGACCAATCAGCAAATCTGCCAGCTCGTCGGCCAACGACTCAACCGTATAGAGCCCGCCGCAACGCAGCGGCACGCCCGCCTCCGCGAGCGCCAACGCCATGCGCTGAGCAGCAGGTACGCCCAAGCCGATCGACTTGAGCTCATCGGCATGTGCAAACACCTGCGCGGGGGTCCCCTCGGCAAACACCGCACCTTCGTTCATCACGACGATGCGGTCGCAGCAGTTGGCCAGGTCATCCATGCTGTGCGAAACCATGACAACGGTCAGGCCATCGCGGTGAAGTCGATCGATAAGCTCAAGGAAATCCCTGCGCGCAGCCGGATCGAGCCCCGCCATGGGTTCATCGAGCACCAGGACTTCGGGCTCCATGGCGAGCACGCCGGCGAATGCCACACGCCGTTGCTGACCGCCCGAAAGCTCAAAGGGACTCTTGTCGCCGACCGTGGAAAGGTCGAGGCCCACGCGCGAGAGCGACGACTCGACGCGACGGTCGACTTCATCTTGCGGCAAGCCAAGGTTGTGCGGGCCAAACGCCACGTCCTGCGTCACGGTTTCGGCAAACAGCTGACGCTCGGGATATTGAAACACCACGCCGACCTTTGCCTTAACCGCGGCGGCATCTTTCTTGTTTGCCAGGTCGAGCCCCAGCGCGCGAACGAATCCCTCCTGGGGGCGAATCAAACCGTTGAGATGCTGAACCAGCGTCGACTTACCCGAACCGGTATGACCTGCCAAGCCCAGGAACTCGCCGCGATGCACCGTCAGCGATACATCGCACAGCGCCCACGGGTTGCTGGGGTCGTTTCCCCAGAGAGCCTGTTTGCTCGATTTGCCCGCAGTGGCCGAGCGCTTGCGCCATCGACGGCGCTCGCGGGCACTCAGCGAGTAACTATGCGAGAGGTGCGAAATCTCGATGACGGGCTCCGACACGGCTGTCCCATCGGTTGCAGAGGAGGCGTTGTCGAGCACACGAGAATCGGATGCAGAAGGCCGCCCCGCGGCGTCTTCCCCACTCCGGTCGGCATATGTCTGCGCAATCTCGGCGACCATATCCGCCTCGCGCACCTGCGCATGAACGGGCACGCCCTTCGCACGAAGTGCCGTGCCCAAGCAGCACGACGCAGGCATATCCAGGTTGAGCTCCGCGAGCTCATCTGCCCGCGTCAGAATCTCCTCAGGCGTGCCGAGCATGGCAACGTGCCCCGCCCGAAATACCGCGACACAATCGGCCTCGGCGGCCTCCTCCATAAAGTGCGTAATCATCACGATGGTCATGCCGCGATCGTGCAACGCGCGGCAAGCCTTCATGAGGCCCTGACGTCCACGCGGATCGAGCATCGAGGAAGCCTCGTCCAATATGAGCACGCGCGGTTCCATGGCGAGCACGCCGGCAAGCGCCACGCGTTGCTTTTGGCCACCCGAAAGCGCATGAGTCTCGTGGCGCTCAAAGCCCACCAGGCCCACGCCCTTCAGCGCCTCGCGTACGCGCTGCGCAATTTGCGCCGATGGCACGCCTAGGTTTTCGGGACCAAACGCAACGTCATCTTCGACAAGCGTTGCCACCAGCTGGTCGTCGGGATTCTGGAATACCATGCCCGCGGTCGAACGAATGTCGTAGACCAGCTCGGGGTCGGACGCATCCATGCCGTTGATGCGTACCGTGCCCGCATCGGGCTGCAACAGTGCATTCAGATGCTTGGCAAACGTCGACTTGCCCGATCCATTGCCACCGAGGATGCAGAAAAACTCCCCGTCCTCGATGTTCAGATCGATGCCGTCGAGCGCCGGCGTGACACCGTCATAGCTAAAGGAAACGCCCCGACACTCAATCATGCGCGGCCTTTGACCTGGTCCTTTTTAGGCGTGATGAGGTTGGAGACTGCTTTATACACCGCTAGCGTCAACACCGAGTTAAGCACGGTCTTGATAAGGTTGAACGGCAAAACGGCGGGAAGCATGAGCGGCAGAATCGCATCGGCCGAGCCATACCAGAACCATACGCCAATGGTAAGGTTTGCGACCATAGACAACGCCGTAGCGGCAATGATGCCGAGCACCAGACCAATCACGGCACCCTTGTAGGTATGCATCTTTTGGTAGACGATAGCCGCGGGCAGAATGTAGCCCAGCGTGGCAACCAGGTTCATAAGCGCGCCGACCCAGTCACCCGTGGTGAGCGCATGGATAACGATCGCCATGGCGGCAACAGCAGTGCCGGCGCCAGGACCATACGCAAAACCGCACACCATCGCCGGCACCAGCGACGGGTCATACGTCAAAAACGGCGCCGAAGGAAGGATGGGCAGCTGCACGTACATAAACAGGGCACCCAAGGCGCACATCAACGCCATGGTAACGAGCTGTTTGGTGCTCCACCTATTCGTGTTCTCAAAATGGATATGCTGCGACTGTTCAGACATAAGATCACCTGCCTCTTTCATCCGGACTCTAACCGTTGGTACTGGGATCTCACCAGTTCAGCCGGCATGCGAACCAACACACGCACGGGTCGCGGACTCATCGGCTCGGTCACAGGTATCTCGCCTGCGCCACGGCACCCCTTTGGCACCGCCCGATTTACCGCCAGTGGGGAATTCCACCCCGCCCTGAAACAGCAATTGCAAGTGTAGCACGGGCAGGTATTCGCGCAAGTATGCCAAGGGTAATTTATGGCGGGGATCAGTTGCCGCAACAACCACATCTCTCACTCACACCAAAGTGATGCGCCTTTCGCGCAAAGCGCGAAACAGCAACTGGGATACGTATCCCTATCAGCCACGATCTCCGCCCACGCCGACCTCAAGGCCGTAAACGCAGGGAATCTGGGGGCGTGACGGGGGTTTCTCCCCAGAACATTCCGCACTGATATTTTCTGTATTGAAGACGTCGATGATGCACCCGTATAC
>URWM01000029.1 GCA_900551655.1 uncultured Collinsella sp. | reverse complement strand
CGTCTCGTGGGCTCGGAGATGTGTATAAGAGACAGATATCGAACAGGTCGTTGACCACGCGGCTCATCATGTCGCCCGAGCTGTTGCGGTCGAAGTACGCAAAGCTAAAGCGCTCATACTGGTCAAACAGGTCCTCGCGCATCTTGGACTCCATGCGCGCGCCCATCACGTGACCCCAATAGCTCACAAAATAGCGGCAGGCGCAGCGGACGACATACATCAGCACCAAGCCCACCGCGATCATGCCGAGCGCCTGCATAATGGCAGCCTGACCCTGAGTAAATAGCCCACCGGTCAAATTACGCAGGATAATGGGGAACGCCAGGTCAATGGCGGCAAGCACCAGAGCACAAACAGTATCAGCAACAAAAAGCCCCATCTGGGGCTTGTAATAAGACAAAAACCTTCTAAACATGCAGTCCTCGGAGATAAAACAATAACGTAAGACCCTGGGGCAAATAATCAGTAGTGTTTGCCCCAGGGTCGCCCTCGCTTTTAAAGCTCAGTTCCGCCCAGCCTGTGTGCGATGCTATCGCAGGCCAAGGCGCCTACGACGGTCTTGGCGTCTTCGATCTTGCCGTCGAGTACGGCGTCGATCAGCTCGTGCAGCGGCACCAGGTCCACGTTGACAAACTCGTCATCATCGGGGTTGGGCGCATCAAACTCGAGCTTGGTAGCCAAGTAGATGTGGATAATCTCATCGCAAAAACCGCAGGACGTGACAATCGACGTCAAAAAGCGAATGCGACCAGCCCTAAAGCCCGTCTCCTCATGCAGCTCGCGCTTGGCGCAATCGAGCGGGTCCTCGCCTGGATCGAGCTTGCCGGCAGGAATCTCGACCGTCACGCGGTCGATGGCGGTGCGGTACTGACGCACCAGTACGATCTTGCCGCTCTCGGTCAGTGCCACAACGGCCGCCGCACCCGGATGGCGAACGATATCGCGGGCGCTGCGGTGACCGTTGGGCAGCTCAACCTCAAGACGGTGGACGTCGAGAATCTTGCCCTTCCAGGCGCACTCCTCCGAAAGAATCTTCTCGTGCAGCTCGACATCGTGCGGGTCGTCGTCGCCCAGCACCAGCGCCGGCTCGTCAGCGACCTCGCCACCAGGCTCGCCCTCGGCGTGCCCATACATGCGGCTGTCCTCTTCGACGATCTGCGCATCCACGAGCTCTTCGTTCTTCTCGTCCATCCGTCTCATCCCTCTCGGACTTTAGGCATCCCAGGCGTCGCGGCCACGCAGCGCGCGCAGACCGATGTCATGACGCAAGGTCTTGCCCTCAAAATCAATCTTCTCGCAGGCCTCGTAGGCAAGGTTGCGGGCGTTCTCAAACGTATCGCCCAGCGCGGTCACGGCAAGCACTCGGCCACCGTTGGTCACGAGCTGACCGTCCACCACTGCGGTGCCGGCATGGTACACGGTCACGTTCTCCATGGCCTCGGCGTCGGCGATGCCGGTGATGACCTTGCCCTTCTCGTAGCTGCCGGGGTAGCCCGCGCTCGTCAGGACAACGGCCACGGCCCACTCGTCGCGCCAGTCGAGCTCAATCTGATCAAGCTCGCAGTTGGCACAAGCCAGCATGACCTCGACCAGGTCGTTCTTAAGGCGCGGCAGCACAACCTGCGTCTCGGGATCACCAAAGCGGGCATTGAACTCCAGCACCTTGGGGCCGGCAGGCGTGAGCATGAAGCCACCGTACAGGCAGCCGCGGTAGTCGATGCCCTCGGCGGCGAGCTCTGCCACGGTCTGCTCCATGACCTTCACCATGGTGGCGTGCTCCTCGTCAGTCACGATAGGCACCGGGCTGTAGACGCCCATGCCGCCGGTGTTGGGGCCAAGGTCGCCCTCGAGCGCGCGCTTATGGTCCTGCGAGGTGGCCATGGGGCGCACGGTCTTGCCGTCGGTAAAGGCCAGCAGCGAGCACTCGGGGCCGGTCAGCATCTCCTCGATGACCACGGTATTGCCGGCATCACCAAAGGTGCCGCCAAAGCACTCGCGCACGGCCTCTTCGGCCTGCTCAAGTTCAGTCGCCACGATAACGCCCTTGCCTGCGGCCAGGCCGTCAGCCTTCACGACCAGCGGGGCACCCTGCTCGCGCACATAGGCAAGCGCCGAAGCCTCGTCAGTAAACGAGCCGTAGGCGGCCGTCGGAATGCCGGCGCGCTCCATGAGCTGCTTGGAGAATAGCTTGGAGCCCTCCATCTGGGCGCCCTCGGCACCCGGGCCAAAGCAGGGAATACCCGCCGCGCGCACGGCGTCGGCCACGCCCGCCACGAGCGGAGCCTCGGGGCCAATTACCACGAGTCCGCATCCGTGGCTCTGCGCAAACGCCGCCACGGCCGCAGGATCGCAGTCGTCGAGAACAACGTTCTCGCCGCAGCTCGCGGTGCCGCCGTTACCCGGCGCAATGTAGAGCTTGCCGGCGCGCGGTGATGCTGCGAGCTTTGCTGCCAGAGCATGCTCACGGCCGCCGCTGCCCAACAACAGGATGTCGATGGTTTGAGTGTCCGCCTTCAAGGGTGCCTCCTCTATGGATGAACGGCCCGCTCCGCGCGAGCCCTTTGCAAGCAAATATACCCCTCGGCCGCCCGCTTGGGCTGCAAAGGGGTATATCGCAATAACCGAATAGTGCCGATTACTTCCAGAATCGGTTGATGATCTGCTCGCGATCGGCGCCGACGCCAATGAACGTCACGCGGGTGTGTGCCAGATCCTCGATAAACGCCACGTAGTCCTGAGCCTCCTGCGGCAGCTCGTCAAAGCTGCGGCAACCGGTGATATCGCACTTCCAGCCCGGGAGCTCCTCGTAGATGGGCTTGGCATGCTCAAAGCGCACCTGGTGCTCAGGCACGCTCGTGTAACGCTCGCCATCGACGTCGTAGGCAACGCACACCTTGATGGTGTCGAAGGCCGAAAGCACGTCGAGCTTGGTCACGGCGATGTCGGTGAGGCCGTTGACGCGCGAGGCATAGTTGGCGATAGGGCCATCGAACCAGCCGCAACGACGACGGCGGCCGGTGGTCACGCCGTACTCATAGCCTTCCTCGGTCAGCGTGTGGCCGGCCTCGGACTCATAGGAAAGCTCGGTGGGCATGGGACCCGAACCGACGCGGGTGATATAGGCCTTCATGACGCCCAGCACGCGGTCGACATTCTTCATACCGACACCGGAGCCGGTGATGGCGCCGCCGGCGGTGCAGTTGGAAGACGTCACGTACGGATAGGTGCCGTGGTCGATGTCGAGCAGCGTCGCCTGAGCGCCCTCGAACAGCAGGTCCTTGCCCTCGTCGATCATGTTGTTGAGCAGCAGGCTCGTCTCGGTGATGTAGGGGCGCAGGCGCTCGGCCATGGGCAGGTACTCGTCGCAGATCTGGTCCACGGTGTAGGTGGGCAGGTGATAGATGAGCTCGAGCTCGGGATTCACGCGGGCAAGAGCGGTCTCCAGCTTGTCGCGGAACAGCGCCTCGTCCAGCATGTCCTGCATGCGCAGGCCGATGCGGGCCATCTTGTCCTGGTAGCACGGACCGATGCCGCGCTTGGTGGTACCGATGTTCTTCTTGCCGAGCTTCTGCTCAAAAGCGCCATCCAGATCGATGTGGTACGGCATGATGATGTGCGCGTTGCCACTGATCTTGAGGTTCTTGGTGGTGATGCCGTCGGCCTCGAACATGTCGATCTCCTCAAGGACAACCTTGGGGTTGACGACGCAGCCGTTACCGATCACCGACACGTGGTCGGAATACATGATGCCGGAGGGCACCTGGTGCAGGCCGTACTTCTTGCCGTTGACGACGATGGTGTGGCCGGCGTTATTGCCGCCCGAATAGCGCACGACGGCATCGAAGTCGCCGGCGACCAGGTCGCAGATCTTACCCTTGCCCTCATCGCCCCACTGGGCACCGACCAAAACGGTTGACGGCATGTTTACTCCTTACATTCATGGACTGTCTACGCGCCACGCTGGCACGCAGAAGCACAAAACATTCCCAGTATACCCGTGCAACGGGCGCCTGTCCTACTCCTCGGCATGTGCCCCATCAAGCTCATAGAACTTGGTGGATGCCGGCAGGAACATCAGGTCGACGTCACCGATCGGGCCCGAACGGTTCTTGGCCACGACGATACGCGTAACGCCCTCGTCGGGTCGATCGTCACGCGAGGCCTCGGCCTCATCGGCGGAGCGGTCCAAGAACATAACGATGTCGGCGTCCTGCTCGATGGAGCCCGATTCACGCAGGTCGGACAGCTGCGGGCGCTTGCCGGTACGGGACTCGACCTGACGCGACAGCTGCGACAGCGCGATCAACGGAATCTTGAGCTCCTTGGCCATAATCTTCAGACCTCGCGACATCTCGGAGACCTCGACGGTGCGGCTCTCGGAGCGACGTCCCGGCGGAGGACTCACCAGCTGCAGGTAGTCCAGGATGATGATGGCCTTCTCCTTGTTGTGGAGCATGCGGCGGCTCTTGGCGCGGATCTCGGTCACCGTGGTGCCGGGCGTATCGTCAATCAGAATGTCGAGCTTAGACAAGGTCTGCGTGGCCTCGTTGATATTGGCCCACTGCTCGGGGCTAATGCGGCCCGTACGGAAGTCGCTGATTGAAATCATGGCGTAGGCGCAAATCAGGCGCTGGGCAATTTCCTTGCCCGACATCTCCAACGAGAAGAAGCCGACGGTATAGCCCGCAGCGGCGGCATTCAGCGCCAGGTTCAGAGCGAACGACGTCTTACCCACGGCAGGACGGGCGCCGATAATGATGAGCTGGCCCTCGCGGAAACCCATAAGCATGCGGTCGAGCGACGGGAAGCCGGTGGGCACGCCCGCGGCCTGTCCGCCGGCCTTGCACACTTCCTCGGCCTCGTTATAGGCCTCGACCATAAACTCGGTCAGTGTCTTATAGCTCGACTTGACCTCGCGCGCCGTGACCTTGAGCAGCTTGCTCTCGGCCAGCTCCACGACCTCTTTGGTGTCGGTAGGGGCGTTATAGGCCAGCGCGTTGATCTCGTTGGTGGCACCGATCAGCTCGCGCAGCATCGAATCGCGACGGACGATAGCGGCATGGTGCTGCCAGTTCACGAGCGACAGGGTCTGGCCCATCAGCTCCAAAATGTAGGCCTCGCCGCCCACGGCATCAAGCTTGTTGATGCTGCGTAGGTAATCGATCAGCGAGATAGAGTCGATGGGAATGCGGCTGTTGTACATATCGACCATCGCAGTGTAGATGGTCTTATGAATGGGCCGGTAGAAGTCATCGGGCTGCAGCTCGACCTGGGCCTCTTCGACCACCTCGGGCGATAGCAGCATAGCGGCCAGTACATTGGCCTCTGCATCTTGGTTTTGGGGAAGACCCAACTTTGAGCCGCGGTCCTCAACCGTCAGCCCGGTCTCCCTATCGTCATATGCCATGAGCATCCTCATTCATATCGCTTGCGAGCATCCATAGTATCAGCCACGGTCCCAAAACGCGCCGCGCGCCGCCAATCATCACCGAACCAAACGGATGAACGGTCCTGTATATAGGACTTCGACGCAACGTTCACCATGACACTCACTCAGCGCTAAAAAGCAAAAAGGGCACCCTGGTTTCCCAGAGCGCCCTTCTTAGAACAAGGTTGTTGCGTTGCAGCAAATGCTACTCGGCAGCAGCCTCAGTCTCGACCTCGGCGGTCTCGGCCTCGGCGACCTCAGCGGCCTCCTCGACCTCAGCCTCGGCAGCGAGCTCCTCGGCGGTAACGCCAACGAGAACGACAACCTCGGCCTTGATCTCGCGGTACAGCGAGATGGCAACGGTGTGGGCACCGGCAACCTTGATGGGCTTACCGAGCTCGACGCGCTTGCGGTCGATGTCCATACCGAGCTGAGCCTTGATGGCGTCGGCGATCATAGCGGCGGTAACGGAGCCAAAGAGGATGCCCTCGTCGCCGACCTTGACGTCAACGGTGACCGTCTTGCCCTCGAAGGCAGCCTTGGTCTCGTTGGCGGTAGCCAGGCGGACGGCCTCGCGCTTGGCGATGTTGTTGCGACGCTCGTCAAGCTGCTTGAGGTTGCCCTTGGTGGCGGCAACAGCGAGCTTCTTGGGGAACAGGAAGTTCTCAGCGTAACCCTGAGCGACCTCTACGACGTCACCCTCGCCGCCCTTGCCCTTGATCTCATCGAGAAGAATAACCTTCATGATGCGTCTCCCTTCTTAGCCGCGGTCGCGGTTGCCACGAGAGGAAACCACGGGGACGGTGTACGGCAGGAGAGCCATCTCGCGGGCGCGCTTGATGGCGTTGGCGATGTCATGCTGATGCTGCGTGCAAGCGCCAGTGACGCGACGGGGCTTGATTTTGCCGCGGTCGGTCATGTACTTACGGAGAAGCTGAGTGTCCTTATAGTCGATGAACTCAGTGTTCTCCTTGCAGAACTGGCAGTACTTACGACGCGGCTGACGTGCAGAAAAATCATTAGCCATGTCAAAATACCTTTCATTTGGCAACTTCGGCGAACCGAAGCCGCCTCTCACTCAAAAATAGGTGAACAACCCTTAGAACGGGATGTCCTCATCGTAGACGTCGACCGCGGGCGGCGTAGCCACGGGTGCGGCAGGACGTGCTGCGGGCGCGGGAGCTGCGGGGGCGTAACCGCCCTGATCGTAGCCACCCTGGCCACCACGGGAGCTCATAAACTCGATCTCATCGACGATGACCTCAAGCTTGCTCCGGCGCTGGCCGTCGCGCTCCCAAGAGCTGTAGCGCAGCTTGCCCTCGATCGCGACCTTGTTTCCCTTTGCCAGGAAACGGCTCACGGCCTCGGCGCGCGTGCCGAACATGGTGCAGTCGACAAAGTTGGGATAGTCCTCCCACTCGCCAGTCTGCGGGTTGCGGCGACGATCGTTCACGGCGACGCCAAAGGACAGAACCTGGGTTCCGCCGGCAGTGGCGCGCAGCTCGGGATCACGCGTGAGGTTACCGGTGATGTTCACTCGATTGATGCTCATAACTCACTACTTCCTCTTGGGGCACAAGCCCAGTCCAAAACGACAGTCTTACTCCTGGTCGTCGCGACGGACGATCATGTGGCGGACCACAGCGTCGGTGATGCGCAGGACGCGATCAAGCTCGGCGATCTGGGTAGGATCTGCGTGGAAGTTGATGAGGGTGTAGTCACCATCGGTGAGGTCGTTGATCTCGTAGGCGAGCTTGCGCTTGCCCCACTCGTCAACGGAGTCGACCTTGCCAGCGCCCTCAGCGATCGTGGTATCGATACGCTTCATAACAGCGAGACGAGTCTCGGGGTCGAGCGACGGGTCAACAAAGAACAGCAGTTCATAAGCCTTCATATTGTCACCTCCTCTGGGCAAATGTGGCTTCAGGTCGTGAAGGTGCGCCTGAAGCAGGAAAAGACTTGGTAATAATATCTTTCAACCTCCTAGGCTGCAAGAATTTGCAGCTACAACCTCATGACCTCCACATATGCCCATACTCGCACGACGTTTCATGCGCATTCCAACCAAATGCCGACCAAAAGCTTGACGGATCTGTGGACAAGATACGGTGCCGTGGGGACAAGCTGAGCCAAGCCGCAGGTCAACGGGCACGAGGCTGTGGTCGCAAAATGCATACCGGTGGTCCACAGCACCACCCAAAGATTTTTATATTCATTGCCAAATCGCTTATGAATACCCCTTTTGAACAATTGAGTTGATCAACTACGCTGGTCGGAAGCCGTTTTTTGGCATCTCAAACCCCGCTGCAACGCCAAACGCGGCCAAGCGTTTTAAAAAATGCCAACTTTTTCTGTTTGCACTTTGCGATTCCTCGTGTATACTGACTTTCGCATTTAACGGAGAGTTGTCCGAGTGGCCGAAGGAGCACGATTGGAAATCGTGTAGGCGTCAAAAGCGTCTCCAGGGTTCAAATCCCTGACTCTCCGCCAGTTAATTCCAAAGCAGGCCTTCGAGCCTGCTTTGTTTTTACCCCACGCGGAGGGGTGGCAGAGTGGTTGAATGCGGCGGTCTCGAAAACCGTTTGGCCTGTATAAGGTCACGAGGGTTCGAATCCCTCCTCCTCCGCCATTAGATGGTATGAGCCCCAGCAATGGGGCTTTTTTGTTATCGAAATACGTCTCGATCCCACGCTTCCCCAAACATGTACGTCACCCTCCAAAACCGACATTTTTCGACATCTTTGAAGGCTGGCGTACACGTTTGGATTGAGTTCACGGGAGTGGCACTATTCGGAAGGTGCCTCTTCGTCTCGCATGCCCTTCCAGTTGCGGATAAGCGCCTTGCGTAGTTCGTTTTGCTCTCGCTGGTACCCGGTGTCGGTACAGCGAGGCATGCCGAGTGCTTCGCGAATGTTGTTCATGGCGCGGTGAAAGGCGAGCTGGCTGCCGAACTGAGCCGAAGTGAGCGTAACGATTCGATATCCCATTTGGGAGAGAACGGCCTCTCGCTCCGCATCTGCTCCCTTGCGCTCGAGCTCATCGTGAAAACCGCCCTTATATTCGATACCGAGCTCCCTGCGCTTATAGGTAATGAGGGCATCGATTTTGAGTGTTCGGGCTTTTGTGCAATGCCAGAGACGTTGAGGGATCTCGAGCGGTTTGTTGAGTTCGATACCTCGGATACCAACGCCGCCTTCGCTTGTTGGGAGCGAGAGGGCGATTGCCGAAGCGGTCTCCATAGGCGAGGCCGAGTGATCGTAGATGTGCCTGAGCGCGAGCCGTGCACGTGTGGCACCGGGTTTGCCGGGGTGCCGATCGAGCAGTTTGGTTATTTCATCCTTGGAGGTAGTGGCTGGTTGCCCGGTATAAGGGTCGGCGGGATTGAGCCTCATGCGATAATCGCCGCAAACTTCATAGCCATATTCGAGATATTCGATCCTATCCATCCACTCGGCAGCGAGCACAAAGGTGAAGGCTTCGTCGGTGATGAAGATTCCGGGCGTCAACTCGTTAATATGCTCGTAGGGAAGATTTTGTCCAAGAATGTGACAAACGACGCCTTTGGTACGAATTCGCTCGAATTCGAATACAACCGCGATATCGATAGTCTTAAGCATATCGGACGGAATGCCGCAGTCGGTAAGAGCCTGTCGTATGCGCGCAACACGTTGCTGGGTGGAGATGCCTTGTGCGCCTATCTGGTAGTCGTGCCGCGCAAGAGACTGAACCAAATTCTGGGGTGCATGATGGACAAGCCATGCGGTTTTATGCGAAATGAGAACAGGGGTATCCATTGAGGGCCTCTCGCTCTGAGCCGGTATCCAACTCTTATGTCCGTTGAAGTGGGGAAATATACCGAATGTGAGTAAATCAACTCACTCATGCTGTGAGCTCAATCCAAACATGTACGTCCGCCTCCAAAGATGTCGAAAAATGCCGTTTTTGGAGGGTGACGTACATGTTTTGGATCCCTGGCATTCCAGCAATGCCATGTCAGCATCCGCTGCCAACCGTTTACCGAGCAATAGGGTCGCCACGCCCGCCAACCATGTACTATGTACGGGCATTGTCTAAACCCACAATCCAAAGGACCCCATCTTGCCCGTCGTCGCCGCCATAACCATTACCTCACATGCCTCGGATGCCATGGTCGCTATCCCCTTTTGGCTCGAGATGTTCGCTGTTGTCGCGGCATCAATCTCGGGCGTGTTGGTCGCGCGCGAGCATAAGCTTGACCTGGTGGGCGCGGTCGCACTCGCCGTGGTCTGCGGCCTGGGCGGTGGTCTTTTGCGCGATATGACACTCCAGGTCGGCAACGTCTACATCCTCAACCAGCCGATGGCGCTGCCGCTCTCCATCGCCACGGCGGCCATCATCTACATCTTCCCGGCAATCGTCGATAAACCCGAGAAACTCATTCCCCTACTCGACATCATCTCAGTCGGCATCTATGCGGCAACTGGCGCAGACAAGGCGCTGGTCTACGGCTTTGCGCCGGCGGTGTGCATCATGATGGGCTTCTTCACCGCGGTGGGTGGCGGCATGTTGCGCGACGGCTTTATGGGCGTGGTTCCGGGCATTTTCCAACGCACTAACTTTTATGCCATCGCGGCCATCGCCGGATCGGCAAGCTATGTAAGCCTCGTCATGAGTGGCTTGGTCAGCAATGTCGCCGCGCTAGTCGTATGCGTTGTCGTGACCATGGGTCTGCGCTGGCTCTCACTGCGCTTTGACATCAAAAGTCCCACCGAGGACGACATCGCGCGTTTTTTGCATCGCAAAAAGTAGACAGCACGGCACAACCCTTCGAAATGCAACCGAGAGGTTCTTTTAGAGCACCCGCGCGTTGGGTACCCTGTTAGATACATGTCGAGTATCTAACGAAGGATTCACTATGCCTTGCAACCTAGCACCGTCGTCCCGGCGCCGTAAAGCGCGTGGCCGCATCGCCCTCCTGTTCGCACTGATTGTGCTTGCGCTGACCGTACTTCCCACGGCTTCGTTCGCCGGCACGGACACCGCAGGCAACGTACTTGCGACCGACAATGACGCCAATTCGTCCGGCGTCGAAGGTGACCTGTACTGGGCAGGTCAGGCCCTCAACTTGGACGATGCGTCCATCGGCCGCGACATAATTGCAGCAGGCGAGAGCCTCTCCATCCGCGACTGCACGGTGGGCGGCGCCGTCCGCTTGGCGGCACGCACTATCGATATCGCCAAGACCACGGTTGATGGCAGCGTCACGGTCGTCGGTCAGCACGTTGTGCTCAATTCCGACAGCACCGCCAACTGTTTTTACGCGATAGGCGAGACGGTTGCCCTGCGCGGCTCTACCAAGTCGGCAGCGCTTGCGGGCGACACGGTGACCATCGATGGCACCGTCGAGGGCGATGTCGAGGTTTGGGCCGACAAGCTCATCCTGGGCAAGAACGCCCACATCACCGGCACCGTGAACGCGCACGTCTCCGAGGACCCCGAGCGCGCCGCGGGAGCCGAGGTCGGCGCGCTCAAGATCGACCGCACCGAGAACGAGGATACTTCCACCGTTAACGATGTCCTCAGCGGTATCGTCGCCGCGGCACTCTCGACCTGCTTTGTCGCTCTGCTTCTCGAGCTCGTCTTTCCGCGCGCGACCGCCAGCGCCGCCGGAATGCTCCACCAGCGCCCCACGCCCCTGTGGATGAGCGGTCTTTTGGGTACGATTGCTGTCGTCCCCGCCGTCCTGCTGCTGATTATCTCGATTGCCGGCCTGTCGCTTGCCGGAGCCCTCTTGTGCGGCGTTATCGGCATCGCGTTGGTGTCGAGCGCCTTTGCGGGGTGCGCGATCGCCCGCATGGTCGGACACAACCAGAACCGCTACGCCATGGCAGCCGTCGGCGGTGTGGCCGCAGGCGCCCTCACAGGACTTCCCCTCATCGGCGACTTCATCAGCGGCGTGGCCCTGTCTCTTATACACATCTCCGAGCCCACGAGACGTAGAGGAAT
>URWM01000028.1 GCA_900551655.1 uncultured Collinsella sp. | reverse complement strand
ATATATTGTTGTAACAATATTAGAGACAATGTCACAAGCCTGTCGTTCTAGTCAAAGGAAGTAACAATGCCCAAACGATTACTGAACATGTCCGCATCCGATTTTGCCGCCACGTCACCCATGGATCTAAAGCAGGCAATTCTGGCTTCCGAGGGACGTACCATCATGGCGGAAAACGTACCCTCTTCCCAATTTCTCGGCGGCGTTACTAATGCAGAAATCGAACGTGCCGCAGGTGCCGACCTGCTTTTGTTTAACGCGCTCGATGTGTTCGATCCAGTTATTGCCGGTATTCCAGATGATCTCAATGAAAACCCGGTCACTTGGGTGAAGCGAGCATGCGGAAGGCCCATTGGCGTCAATCTGGAGCCAGTTGATAACGAGGCAGAGATGTCTGAATCCCGAACGGAAATCCCCATGGGTCGTCGCGTCTCTCCCAAGACCTTAGAAAAGGCTAACGAACTCGGATTTGATTTTATCTGCCTGACGGGCAACCCTGGAACCGGCGTCTCCAACGATGCAATCGCCCATTCGATTAAACTCTCCAAAGAGCATTTCAATGGCCTGGTCATAGCCGGAAAAATGCATGGAGCGGGCGTTGCGGAACCTGTCATGACGCTCGAAATTGCGCGCAAGTTTGTTGACCTCGGCGTCGATATCCTTCTCGTGCCAGCCCCCTACACCGTCCCTTGCTTCCAAGAAGCAGACCTGCGTGCCATCGTAGACTTTGTACGATCCCACAACGTTGGCAAGTCAATTGAAGAGAAGGTTCTCGTCATGGCGGCGAACGGGACGAGTCAAGACTCCTGCGACAGCGAGACCATTAAGAAAATAGGCCTTGCAGCAAAAGCAGCCGGCGCCGACCTCCAACATATCGGGGACTCCATGAACGGGATTTGCCTGCCCCAGAATATCTTCACGCTCGGACAAGCCCTTCGTGGATACAGGCATCAGATCGTCATGCTGAGCCGCTCTGTAATACGTTAAGGTTACCTTGCCCACGTTACATCCCGACTGAGGCAACCATCAGGTATAACCAACATGCAAACTGAGGCTCTAATGCTCGATACACACGAAAAACGGCCACTCTATTTACAGCTCACCGACGCGCTGCTCAAGCAGATCGTCGATGAATATCAAGCAGACGATAAACTTCCAACAGAAATGGAACTCTGCGACGAATACGCCGTAAGCAGAACAACCGTCCGACTTGCCATGAGTGAGCTGGAGCGTCGTGGAAGTATCTATCGAATCCAAGGTAAGGGATCGTTTGTTGCACCGAAACGCGTTAGCGAGCTCAATTCACTTTTAGACTTTGACTTTGCAAGCCATTGCGATGGCGTTGATCCGGATGCCATCACCAAACATTTCGGCGGCCTCACATCAGGTCGTCCAATTTCCGTAATGATGCTCCAACAATTTGGATGTCAAAGTCGCGATGAAATTCAGCGTCTTGAATTGACCTACGAACTTGAAGGCAGCTTCATAGGCGCTGATACGTTCTTCATTTCAAAGTCGCGCGTTCCGAATAACCAGTTAGATTATCAGGCATTTAGCAGAATCATGGACGACTTGTCCAAGTCTATCCAATCTGTTAGGGAAAGCTATAGAGCACGTCAGCTTAGCGATTCCGAAGCCAGTAATTATGGTGTTGCAAAACTTCCGGTCATCGAACTGACTCATTATGCTTACGACTCCGGAGGCAAACTAATCTCAATTGTCTGCCGCACCGTCTTAACTGGGCGAGTCCCTTATCAAAACTTTATTTTCAAGTCCTAATGTTCTTTTTCTTTTGTCTCAATCTGTAACACGTAGCCGAGTTTTTAAGTCCTAACCGTTACAGATCGAGACAAACAAGGTAGACCCGCCGAATTGTCTCAATCTGTAACACTTAGACCGGTTTTGGACGTCTAGATGTTACAGGTTGAGACGATTTGATTATGGGGTCCTCATTTGCGCGTCATATTGCGTAGCGCTGACGCGCTGGTTTCCACAATGACAGGAGGTAAAATTCCTCCCGCATCGCCTGTTGGCAATCCCGTAGCGTTAGCTAGCAGATGACCTGCGTGTGCTCCTCGATGGCGACACGATCCTCGGCGGCGATACCCGGCTCGCACACCACAGCGTCCAAATTGTCCAGGCGGCAGAAGGTGTAGAAGTCGCGCTTGCCGATCTTGCTGGAGTCGGCGATGAGGTAGCGAGAATCGGCCTTGCTAAAGGCAAGCTGCTGAATGCGGCCCTCGTCCATGTTGGACGTAGATACGTCACCGTCCAAGATGCCGTTGGCGCCGATAAACGCCGCATCGATGCCCAGCGCACGCAGGGTATCCTCAGCTGTTGGCCCCACAAAAGCGGCGGTGCGGCGACGGTACATACCGCCCACGAGGCACAGGTCGCAATCTTCGCGCGCCTCGAGCAGGTTAAACACCGAAAGCGAATTGGTCACGATACGCAGGCGAAACGCCGGCAGCATCGAGGCCATCTGTTCAGCCGTGGTGCCCGTACCCAAAAAGATGGTCGAGCCTTCCTCGATAAGCTCCACAGCACGGCGTGCGATCTGCAGCTTTTCCTCGGCATGCTTCGTGCGCTTTTCGCTGTGCGAATACTCATGGCGCAACATAGTGTGGGGACGTCCCTGTGCACTACGGGCGCCGCCGTGCACGCGCTCAATCTCGCCCAGGCTCGCAAGTTCCTCAAGGTCGCGGCGAATCGTCATATCCGAGACACCCAGCGCATCCGAAATCTCCTTGACCGAGACCGTGCCCTGCTCTTCGAGCAGCTGACGAACCTTATCCTGTCGCTCTGCCTTAATCACGATGAATCCTCGCCGTTCTTTGCGCGCATATCATTCAAACAGTAACGAACAAATTGTATCAGACTCGTGCGCGTCAAAAATGAACGCCCGCACAGCTCCAATCATCACTTTTTTGAGAAAAATACCCCCTGCTTTAGTGGGGTGTAGTGATAATCTCGCCTGTTCGCGCTACAGTTTGTCCGAAATACCTCGATGTTAGGAACCAAATGATCACTTCCGAGCTTTACGGCACCGCGCCGTGCGGTACCCCCGTTCATCGCTACACCCTCAACGGGCCCGAGATCTGCGTTCGCATTATGGACTATGGCGCCACCGTGCTTGGCATCGATGTGCCCGACATCCCCGGCAACGTGCGCGATGTGGTGCTGGGCTTCGATAAGCTCGAGGATTACTTTGACAACCCCGCCTGCTTTGGCGCGACCATCGGCCCCGTGGCCAACCGCACCGCGGGTGCCACGATCACCATCGCCGGCACGGACTGGCATATGCCGGCCAACGAAGGCGTCAACAACCTGCACAGCGATCTTGAGCATGGTCTGCACAAGCGCGTATGGGACGTTGAGCTCGACGAGACTCACAACGCCGTGCGCATGACCACCTCGCTTAAGGATGGCGAGCTGGGCCTGCCCGGCAACCGAACCTTTACGGCTGTGTTTACCGTTACGCGCACCGGCGTCTTCCGCATCGAGTATGGTTGCGAGAGCGACCGCGCCACCTACGTGTCCATGACCAACCACACGTACTTTAACCTTGCCGGTCATAACGCCGGCATGGACTGCGAGCACTTCTTCGTTGCCAACGTTGCCCATTACCTGCCCATCGATGAGCAGAACATCCCCACCGGCGAGATCGCTCCAGTCGAGGGAACTCCGTTTGACTTTCGCGAGTTGCGCCCCGTCGCGCCTGGCATGGAGGCCGACGATCCGCAGATTAAGCAGGCCCGTGGCTACGACCACTGCCTGTGCATCGATGGCTATCAGTACGGACGTAATCTGCGCCGCGCGATGCACGTCGAGGAGATGTGGACCGGTCGTGAGCTGGACTACTACACCACCGCCCCGGGCGTGCAGCTCTACACCGGCAACTGGCTGGGCGACGAGCACGCCAAGGACGATGCCAACTACGGCTGGGGCGCTGGCTTTGCCCTCGAGGCCGAGATGTACCCCGACACACCACACCAGCCGCTGTTCCCACAGGGCATTGTGGGCCCGGGTCACCCCTACAGCAATGTGATCGAATACCACTTTATGAGGCACTAAGCCCATAACGCAACATATCGCACAGCAGCGCCCGCCGGCACCACCGCCGACGGGCGCTTTTTCATCTTTTAGGCTCATTTTCGCTGCGACTGTATGGGTGACATATCAAAACTATGCCCATTTACTACGTTTAGCCCGGGATGCTCGACCATGCACCGGTTTTTGTTTAATTCGCGAGCCGTCTACCTGCGGTTTTGTTTTTCTCAAATTCGACATGCTCGGCGATAGCCGATCAAACGTAGTAAATGGGCATAGTTTTTGACAGACGGCATCGCATGCGTCTCTCGCGAGGGCAAAATGATCCGTTTTCCTCCGTCCCCAAGGATCAGTTGAACAGATTGCCGATGGGGTCGGGGGCGGAACTGGGGAGGTAGCGGATTTCTAGCTCTACGCCGAGTTCTTGCAGCTCTTTAAAGGCGGCGGTATCTGCATCGTCTACGGCAACGGTAGGCGTTACGGAGTGCTTGCCCTCCTCCGCCTGCATATGGCCGATGCTAATCTTGGTGATCGGCACACCACCCTTAACCAGCGCGAGCGCATCGGAGGGTGAGGCCACCATGATCAGAATCCATTGACGCGGCGTTGCGGTATGAATGATGTCGATGGCCTTTTGTACCGAGAAAAACCGCGTCCAAACGCCTTCTGGCGCCGCCACCCTCATGGGTGCCCATTGGCGCGAATCTGCCGCGATCTCATCGTTGACGATTAGGACAAGGTTGGAACCCACGGCTTCGTTCCACAGCTCAACGTCTTGTCCGTAAATGAAACGGTCGTCGATACGTGTGAGAAGAATCTTGGGTTGAGTCATCGCTGCCCCATTCTGTTTGAGACCCGTAAGAGCAAGACATCACGCCTCTAATATTAGTGCATTTAAAGTGAGAAAAGCCGTCAGAACACTTGCGCGGACTTGCGATGTCCCGTATCATAGACAGCCGTTGACGCCTCAGTTGCGTCATCACATGGCCGCCAGCGTAGCTCAGTTGGTAGAGCACCGCTCTCGTAAAGCGGGGGTCACCGGTTCGAGCCCGGTCGCTGGCTCCATTGCACAAGATAGCCGCCTTCGGGCGGCTTTTTTGTTGCCGATTTCGGGCGCGCATCCGCCAATCCAAGCACAACGCCGCCGGAAACTCCCCTACTCAACAAAAGCCCCGCCAACCGCAATCCCCAAAGGAACCGCGATCAGCGGGGCCCAAGCGAGCTCCCCCAAGGGATAACGCTCGCAACACGAACAGCTCAGCCGAGCAGCGCGCTACTCCTCCCAGTAAGCATCTGCAAGCAGCTTAAAGCAAATCTTCTTGACCGGCTGCGCGCCATCGCCCGGGAACTCGAGCGTGGGCATGTGAGGCTCGCCGGCAACAAACAGCGCAAACTTGTCGTCAGCAAGATCGCCGGCGATCGAGGCGTCGGAATCGACTAGATCGTAGTCGTCCTTCTCGTCGAACTCCTGGACCAGCGTCAGGCTGCCCGTGGCAACCTTAAAGGCCTCGCGACCCTCGACGTCGATCTGCAGGTCGTGATAGCGCTGATGCGTCTCATAGTGAGCCTCGGCTTCGGGACGCGTCGCGGGAGCCATGACGTTCGCAAAGACCTTGTCGCCCAGAATCGGATGGCTGCCGACCTCGAGCTTCGCCGGATCGTTCTCCTCGAGCCAATCGATCAGCACGTCGAGGCCCTTGAGCATTCCACGGTACTCCTCGATATCGCCCAATGCACCGTAAATCATCTAAATCCCCTCTCGGATCGTTTCTTTGGCGGCTACTCGGCAAACGCATTACCGCCGCTGTTGCCACCCACATGCGTCTCGACCAGGGTAAGGTCGGGATTGAACACGACAGTGTCGGCGTCGCGCCCCGGCATAATGCTACTGCACTTGTCGTCGACATGAGCTAGCAACCGATGCCGGGGCCGCAGCACAAGCTCCTACAGCTCGGTCACGACAACGCCGTTGTAAACCTCGTCCCAACGATCCATAACCAAGTGGCCAGTCATGGGATCCATGGCATTGAGCTTGCCGCAGGTGTTGGCGGTACGCAGCACCGTCTCGTCGTCGGCGCCGGCAGCAATCGCATGTGCGAAGCCGGCAATGGTCGAGTCGCCAGAGCCCGTAGCGTTAACGGCGGGGATATCGGGGGTCTTGGCGCGGAACGCACGGCCGTTATGGAAACCAACGGAGCCGGCAGCGCCCATAGATACGACGACCCAGGGGATATCGGAGAAGCGGGCGTCAGAGGCGAGCGCGGAACGGAGCTCGTCCACATCGTCGGTGGTAAAGCTCGTGCCCAGAAGGCCGTTAATTTCGGTCAGGTTAGGCTTAACCAGCTCAGGCTTGACCTCGGACTTGAGCGCAGCCTCGAGCGAGGCGCCCGAGGTATCGAGCAGCACCTTGGCGCCGGCGTTCTCTGCAATGCCCGTGATCTTAGCGTAGTAGTCCGCCTCGACGCCGCGGGGCAGCGAACCCGAGATGGTAACGACATCGGCCTTGCTCGCAAGCTCGGCGAACTTGGCGGTAAAGGCATCGAGCTCCTCGGGGGCAATCGTCGGGCCGCTCTCGAGCAGCTCGGTCTGGTTGCCGGCGTGGAGGATGTTGAGACAAATGCGAGTCTCGCCCTTGATGGGCACAAAATCATTCTTAATGCCGTTAGCATCCATGAGCTCGGCCATATAGGCGCCCATATGACCACCAAGCAAGCCGGTTGCCACGACATCGTCGCCCAGCTGGCCCAGGACGCGGGCCACGTTGAGGCCCTTACCGCCGGCGGTCTTTTCGGGCGTCACGCGGTTGACGTCGTCGATAATGAGCTCATCGAGCTGATAGCGCGTATCGACGGACGGGTTCATCGTAACGGTGAGGATCATTTCTAGCTCCTTATCTCGCAGACTCCTTATGCCTTGCAAAACGAATTGGCTACATGCGACTACAGAATCTCGATTGTGAACGAGCGCACGATGGTTTCTTTGGGCTTGGCGATAAGGCAGCTGCGCTTGTGCTCAAGCACGTCGTCCTCATCGGAGCAGGTCGAAAGACCGCCCCAGGGCTCAACTGCCACAAAATCACCCTCGGGCTTGCTCCACACAATGAGGTACGGGAAGCCCTCAAAGCTCAGGCGAACACCCTTGTCCTCGCCCTTTTTGGAAAGCGTGACCTGACGGCTCTCGAGCACGTCAAAGATGGTCTCCGCAAAATCGAAGAGCTCATGCGACAGGGGCAGCGTCTTTCCCACCATGGGGTTCTTGGAGCGGTTGGTCACGTCAATCAAGCCAGTCGAGGGGACGGCAGTGCAAAGCTCAGCAGCTTCGTCCTTCTCAAAGCGCAGCTCGTAGTCCGTATAGGCCTCGCCCTCATCGAGCGGACACCTAAAGCCGGGGTGCCCACCGATAAAGAACGGCATGTCCTCGGTGCCCTCGTTGGTAACCTCATAGGAGACGCGCACGGCGGCGTCCTCGAGCGTATAGCGGGCGACAAGCTTAAACGGATACGGATAATCGCTCAGCAGCGCGGCGTTATCCTCCGAAGCCAGGCACATCGCCAGCTCGTTCTCGCCTTGGCTCAGCAGCTTCCACTCCTGCTTGCGCGCAAAGCCGTGGCGAGCGAGCTTTACATGATGCCCGGCAAACGTCATGGCGCTGTTGTCGCGCAAGCCTCCGCAAATCGGGAAGCAAATCGGTGCCCGGCCGGACCACACGGCGGGATCGCCCTGCCACAAGTACTCGCGACCTCCAGCCTCAATCGAGGTAAACGAACCACCGGCCGTGGAGACCTTGATAGAAATCGAATCGTTGGAGAGAGCGTATTCCATTGTCCATCCTTTCGAACAACTGCTTTTTGCTCGCAAGAACCCGTCTCGGCCCTGACCAAAGGACAAACCCGCACGTTCATCGATGCGTCCGGTTTCCCAGCCATGCAACGGGGTACCATACAGACATTGATGCAATTACAGCTGAAAGGCCTTCTTATGCGAACCATCATCCTCTACGCCTCGCGCCACCACGGCAATACGAAAAAGCTCGTGGACGCCATCGTCGAGGCACACCCCGAGATCGATACCCTCGACGTCAAGGCGCTCGGTAAAAACGAGTACCCCGACCTGCACGAATATCATCTAATCGGTGTCGCCACGGGCATCTATTACTCCGAGATCGACAAGGACATGGCACGCGTGCTCACGAACGTGCTGCAGCCGCAGGACAAGGTGTTTGGCCTTATGACCTACGGTGGCAAAAACAAGTGGTACGGCAAGGATATCGATGGCATCTGCCGCATGAGGCAGGCCATCTTTATGGGTGTCTACGGCTGTCCCGGCTTTGATACGTGGGGGCCGTTCAAACTCACCGGCGGCGTCCAGAAGGGACACCCGACCGCTGAGGAAATTAAGGGCGCCGTCGACTTCTTCGACAAGATCGAAGACGAGTATGGCGACATCATCGTCGAAGAGTACGCCAAGCGCGAGAAGCGTCTAGCATACGAAAAGGAGCATCCCGCGGGGGGTCTTGTGGCCGGCGTCAAGCGCACGGCAAAGAAGATCGCTAACAAGCTGTAACTGTTAAGGTGCTTTTGAGCGTTTAACCCATACGGCGGGTCCGAGCAGATTCGGGCCCGCCGTCTTTTTTATCGTTACTCGGTAAAGGCGTTGCCGACGCTCTGGCCGCCAACATACGTCTCGACGAGGGTGAGCTCATGGTCGAACACGACAAAGTCGGCGTCGCGACCCGGCATGATGCTGCCGCACTTATCCTCGATGTGCGCAGAGCGAGCCGGCACCTCGGTTGCCATGCGAATGGCGATATCAGCGCTGGCGATGCCCCAATCGACAATGTTCTTGACGCCCTGGGCAAGCGTGAGCACCGAGCCGGCAATGCTCTTGCCGTCGGCGAGCCAGCACAGGTTGTCCTTCATGATGACGTCCATACCACCACTGGTGTAGCTGCCCTCGGGCATGCCGCCGCAGCCCAGGCAGTCGGTGATGAGCACCGTATGCTGCCAGCCCTTTGCCTGCAGCAGTGCCTTGATGGCGGCAGGGTTTACGTGCTTGCCGTCACAGATGATCTCGGCGTAGGTCTCGGGCGTGGACATGGCAGCACCCACAACACCGGGCTCGCGGTGATGCAACCCGCGCTGGCCGTTATAGGTATGCGTAAAGCAGCTGGCACCGGCGTTGATGGCGGCGATGCACTCATCGTAGGTGGCGTCGGAGTGACCGATGCTGGTCACCACACCCTTGGCGTTCAGAGCAGCCGCATAAGCAGCGGCACCGTCGCGCTCGGCCGCCATGGCGCTCTTAACGATGCGACCACCCGCAGCCTCCTGCCACTGATCGAAGACCTCCTCGGAGGGATCGATAAGATAAGCGGGGTTCTGCGCGCCCACGTGCTTCATGGTAAAGAAGGGGCCCTCCAGGTAGATGCCCTGAATGCGAGCACCGCAGAAGTCGGGGCCGCGACCCTCGTCAGCCTGGGCGATGGCGGCGCAGGCATCCTTGATCTGCTCGACGCCATCGGTGAACGTCGTGGGCAGCCAGCTGGTGGTACCGCGACGGGCGAGCTCGGTCGAGCTGATATCAATGCCCTCGGGATCGTTATCGGTAGTCGAGTGGTTATAGAAGCCATGGATGTGAGTATCGACCATACCCGGTGCGATCCACGATCCCGTGTAGTCCTTAATCTCGCAAGAGGGCTCGTCGGCCTGCCAGGCGCCAAAAACGCCATCCTCGACCATAAGATAGCCGCCCAGTTGCGGGCCTGCCGGCAAGAAGAACTTGTCAGCCTTAATTGCGTACGTGCTCATATGCACTCCTCGCTTCTAAAGCAGTTGACTGTGGTGATGCTTATACCCAGCTCACGTAAAACAAAAAGCGCCCGCCCGCCGTTATGAGCGGACGGGCGCCCTTACAGGGGGACGCGATTAAGCGGTGAAGGGGTGAATCGTCACGCCCTCAACCACGCGGTTGACCGTGCCAGTGGGGCTCGGCGTGTCGGGCGTGTTGCCCACGCGCACGGAGTTGAGCAGGCTGATAGCCTGGGCAAACATCACGAACGGCAGAGCAAGGTAACCCTCGGGAAGTGCCTCGTAGCCCTTAAAGGTGAAGGACTCGCCCTCGTAGACGGTGGCACCTTCCTGCTGAACGGCGACGGTGTGCTGAGCGATCTCGTCGCCACCGATCTCGTTGAGGATGTCGATGTCGTACTGACGGGTGTAGGCGTCGTTATTGACGAACACGAAGACGAGCGTCTTATCGTCGACGAAGGACTTAGGTCCGTGACGATAGCCCATGGAGGTGTCGTAGGAAGTAGCGACCAGACCGTGAGCGAGCTCGAGGATCTTGAGCTGGCTCTCCTGAGCAAGGCCACCGAAGGAGCCAGAACCCAAGTAGGTCACGCGGTTGAAATCGCCAGCCAGGTAATCGGCGATCTCGGGCTCACGGGAGATGACCTCCTCGCCCATCTTGGCAATCGTCTCGACCCACTCGGCCTTCTGCTCGTCAGAGGCAGTGTCGAAAATAAGGGTGGAGAGCAGGGTCATGCAGGAATAAGAACCGGTCATGGCGAAGCCCTTGTCGTTGGCGCGCGGAATGAGCAGCGTCAGCGCATTGGGATCATCGGCAGACTCGACGGCAAGCTTGCCCTCGGGAGCGCAGGTGATGTTGAGGAACTTGACGTTGTGGACGAGCTCCTTGGCAACGGCAACGGCGGCAAGGCTCTCGGGGCTGTTGCCAGAGCGGGCAAAGGAAACCACGAGCGTGGGATCCTCGGCGCGCAGGAAGTCGCGCGGGGCGCTCACGATGTCGGTCGTGGCGATGGGCTTAAAGTCGTAGAGATCAGTGTTGCCAGCGTGACGCAGGTACGGGGCGCAGGTATCGCCAACGTAGTCGGACGTACCGGCACCGGTGAAGACAACGGACAGACGACCCTCGCCCATAGCGCGAGCCTCGGCCAGGAAGGCCTCGATGGCCTCCTTGTTCTCGCGATAGATGTTGAGCGTATCGCGCCAAAGCTCGGGCTGCTGAGCAATCTCGGCCGTGGTGATCTGGGCGCCGAGCTCGGTGAGCTCCTCGACACTCTTCTCGAACATTTCTAATACCTCTCTCTAGAAGTAATCCTCTGACGTGCAATTATACACTTCGGTTGGTTATCTGGTAGTAACCAGTTAAATGCAAAGAATCACCATATGGAAACGATGCAAACACTAGTTGCTGCGCTGGTGGTAAACCTTGTATTTAAACTGATCGGCACGAGCAACCGAGAGTGTATACTCCACAACCTCGTTTGACTCGTTATACGTAGTCCTGACCAAGTCGAGCACAGGCGAGCCCTCGACAATTCCCAAAAGGTGAGCATCGGTGGGACGGGCTATGCTCTGTCTCTTATACACATCTCCGAGCCCACGAGACGTAGAGGAATCTCG
>URWM01000027.1 GCA_900551655.1 uncultured Collinsella sp. | reverse complement strand
GAGATCTCCACCTAAGCCTTCGTCGGCAGCGTCAGATGTGTATAAGAGACAGGATAAAGGTTCGGTCGGCAGCTGTTCGTGTATGTGGGAGCGCGCAAAAAGCCTAACGGATCTCTCCGGTGTTCAAAATCCGCATTACTCATCGAGCGTTACGTGGGAGCCTCAAGTTGCCCTTGATCGCGCGAAGGACTACTACCATTGGCGTCTGACAAATGAGAAGCCCCAAGGCTCGAGTGTCGAGATGAAGGCCGAGTCTGCGGCGCGTAAGGCGTTTTATACCTATGCGAGCGCGGAGGTCGATCGGGCATATATAACCGAGAACGGAGACAGGGTTTCCTCCTATATTCCGCTGCTGCCGCGCAACTCTGATGAGGTTCGGGCGACCGAGCTCTACACCGATGCGGTGTGGCCGACGAGCGTGAACGATGGCAAGGCGTATCTGCATTACGGAACGACCTGCCCTAACTATAAGAAAGGAACGCCGAGCGGATTTGCTTCGGTTGCCGATTACGACGGGCAGGATAAATGCAGCAAATGCCATTTTGGCGTTTCGTCGCTTGGTGCTGTTGCGGCGCCTTCAACCTCTATCGAAAACGGCTTCGAGTATCACTTTGACAAGTTTAAAGACGCCCTGGAGGACTACGTCGACTGTCGCAACAAGGAGCTTGAGCTCGAGCGTCAGACCGAGGACGAAGCCGACCGTGCGGGCAATGCGTTCGACACCGCCATCAAAGAACTATCCGGTGAGCGTCCGCGCATCGCCCCGCCCGGTCGCAACGGCGTGGTCGCCTTTGCGGTCTCGGGCGATGTCACGAGTCCCGACGAGCTCAACTCTTCGTTTAACACGGCAGTTGAGCTTGGCGATCGTGGTGCAATTTCTGCTGCAGTGCTGGCGCCCGACGATGCGACGGCACAAAATAACGTTCTCTCGCGGTTTTTCTCGACGCTGGAGGAGCGTTCGGGCGGCGTTGCCGGCGTGCTCGACGGCGTTATGGATGTTTGGGGTCGCCTACTTGTGGGGTACGGAGACATCCAGGGTGCGGCCGACGAGCTTATGGGAGAGCTGATCGGTGGCTTGGGAGGGAGTAGCGGCGCGTTGGGCTCCATCGCGTCCTGGCTCGGTGACACCGTCTCGTCCTCCGTGGCGGCGCTGGGACTCGAACCGTGCGATTTGCGTCTGCGAAAACCGGTGCTGACCGATACCGCCAACGTCATTAAAAGCCCGGGGTCCGATATCGCAGGCATTTCCAAAGCTCAAGATACCCTGCGAAAAATCCCCTTGGGCGTAACCGACCCCAAGGCACTTTGCGAGGCCTTGGAATATCACGTCGAGCGCACCATCAGCGGCGCGGTGTTCACGCTTGCGGAGATCCCGCTGCCCGGCGGCGGTTCCATTCCCCTTACCGTCGATGTTGCCACGCTGGTGGGGGCTTTTGGCGGTGGTTCGTAATGGACATCCGCACGGGCTTGCGCGAGGAGCGTGCCCAGGCGACGGTCGAGATGGCCATGGTCACGCCTGTCCTGCTCGTGCTGGCTCTTATCGTGTACAACGTCATGATCTTTGCCGGCGCGGTCGCGCGCTTCGACCGCGTAGTACCCGACATCGTGCTGACGCACACTGTGGCGCCGAGTGGGGAGGGCGACGAGAGCTCTATTGACGCTTCCGCGACCATTCAGACTCAGATTCAGGATGCCATGGAGGGATATGACCTGCAGGTCGAGGTCTCGAGCGAGCAGGGTACGGCGGTATCGGATGGTGGCCTGCTCTCTCTTTCCGGTACGTTTAGAACCTATACCTGCACCATGCACTACGAGCCGTGGCCGAGTTCGCTGAGCATCGCCGGCGTTTCCCTGGGGGCGCCGGCCGTGCTCACGCATGAACGCGCGGTGACGGTCGACCCATGGCGTCCGGGGGTGGTCATGTGACCGCGGTCTCGTCCTATATCGCCTACGCGCGGGCGCTCAACAGGCTGGGCTGGACGCCGGCCGAGTTTGTGGTGGCGGAGTCGTTTGCCGTGCGTCTGCGCGGCATGTTGGGACGGCAGCCGATTGCTGCCAGCGGACTGCCGCTCGTCATGGCGTTTCCGCGCTGCTCCTCGGTTCATACCTGTTTTATGGCCTATCCCATCGACATCGCCTTCATCGATCGTGACGGCAATATCCTCGCGCGCTACGAAAACGTTCGTCCTTGGCGCATGTGCTCCTGCCTCGGCGCCTGGGCCGTACTAGAGCGTCCTTCAATCATTGTTTCGACTCCTGCTCTCCAACGCGTGCCGGCTTAAGAATTGGCGACAGTGGACTTTCGTCATACGAAATTGGGTAAGATGGGGGAGGAAATGCATGGATGTCGAGATTCATCCCAACGCCAAAAAGCACCTGACGGAAAAGCAGGTGCTTAGCGCTTGGCTTGCGGTTACCGAGTGCATTCGTCGCGAGTCGGAAGACGAGCCGCCGAGATGGCTTGCGATTGGATGGCTTCCGGACGGACGGAGTGTGGAGCTCGTTGCGGTCGAACTTATTCGTGGATGGCTCATTATTCATGCCTTGTCTCCGGTTCAGAAGAAATTCTGGCAAGAGATCGAGCGAGCTCGGCAAAGGGGTCGATGATGGGCGAGACATATACGACCGCTAGTGGTCAGGTTGTAACGGATGAAATGATTGACGCGTGGTGTGAGTCGTACGAGCGCGGAGAGTTTCCGGATGGCGAACACACCGTTGGCGGAATCGTGCATGGACGGCCTTCACTCTCAGGTGAGGGAACGGCAACGCTATCGGTCAAGATTCCTCTGGGAATGAAGGAAGCTATTCGTCGACGGGCGGCTGCCGAGGGGATGACGCCAAGTGAGTTTGCCCGTGCGGCCCTGAGTGAAAAACTTCTTGCTGCCGGTTGATGCTTCTGACGTGCCGTTCTATAGGATCGAGGTCGTGGCCGATGTCGCGCTCAAAAACTTTTTTAAAATTCTCGGTTGACCGGAGCGCGTCCTTGGTTATACTAATCAAGCCTTGAAACAAGGCACACCTCAAATGGCTGGGTAGCTCAGTTGGTAGAGCAGAGGACTGAAAATCCTCGTGTCAGGGGTTCGATTCCCTTCCCCGCCACCTTGACTTGATAAGGACCTCTGCAACGGGGTCCTTTTCTTTTATGTAGCCCTCGCACGGAATCGAACCCCGTGAGGGCGCGGAGCTGAGTAAACGCGATAGCGTTTGCCAGCGGAGCTCGCAAGGCGCGGAAGCGCCGCAGCGGTCCGCACGCGCGGAGCGCGGGCGCGATTCCCTTCCCCGCCACCTTGAATTGACTAGGACCTCTGCAAAGGGGTCCTTTTCTTTTATCGAGGACTCTGCGGAAATTGCGTCCCGGAATTTGGCTTCAGAGTGGGATGCGTTTTCCGCTTTGAGGCCGCTTGGGAAAGCACGACTCGGAATCCGGCGTCAGAATGGGACGTGCTCTCCTTTTTCGGCCTTTGGCGGAAACTGCGTCCCAGATCCCGCGCTCAGAACGGGATGCATTTTCCGATTGAGGCCTCGAACGGAAAATGCATCCCAGTCTTTTGCGAAAAACGGGATGCGCTTTCCGGCCGCCTACTTCCGGCGCATATGTACATCTCGGCGCGCCATCTCGGGCCCGCCCAGATATTCCTCCCGCTTTTGCGCCACTTTACAGACCGTTCGGTCGTCTGTCCGCACGCGCGGGTATACTCAAAACGATACTTTTCCTATGCAATACGATGCAGGTTCGGCCTGCGCGATTCGAAGGGGGCCGTGATGGAGAGGATTCTCGGCGTTAATCTCTCTGGCTGGTTTATTCCCGAGCCCTGGGTGACCCCGTCGCTCTATGCAGCGACCGGAGCATCCAATGCAGCCGAGCTGCAGGAGGCTATGGGCACCGCTGCCTATAACGAGCGCATGCGTCGCCATTACGAGACGTTTGTGAGCGAGGACGATTTTCGTCGTATGGCGCAGATCGGTCTCAACGCCGTGCGCCTGCCGGTGCCGTGGTATGCCTTTGGCTCGCAGGAGTCCGACGCTTCCTACATCTCGGTCGTCGATTATATCGACCGTGCTATTGAGTGGGCCGCCAAGTACAACATCCGCGTGCTGCTCGATCTGGCGACGGTACCCGGCGGTCAGGGCGATTCCAACGATTCGCCCACGACGCCGGAAGTCGTCGCTGAGTGGCATTCGTCCACCAATGGCCGTCACGTTGCGCTCGATGTGCTCGAGCGCCTGGCCGATCGCTACGGCGAGGCCGAGAGCCTGCTGGGCATCGAGCTGTTGGATACGCCGCAGATGAGCGTACGCAAGAGCCTCTTTACCATGACAGACGGTATTCCGGCGCACTACCTGCGCAACTTCTATCGTGATGCGTACGAGCTCGTTCGTTCGTATATGCCCGAGGACAAGATTGTCGTCTTTTCCTCTTCGGGACACCCTGGCGAGTGGAAGCACTTTATGCGCGGTGCCAAGTACAAGAACGTCTACATGGACCTTCACCTGTACCATTACCGCGACGAGTATGCGCTCGACATCACGAGCCCCCGCGGCCTGACAACGGCGATTTCGCGCAACAAGCGTGAGCTCAAGGAGGCAATCTCGACCGGATTCCCCGTTTTGGTTGGTGAATGGTCGGGTGCGGCGATTTTTGCCAACTCGTCGGTTACGCCCGAGGGCCGCAATGCCTACGAGCGCGTGTTTATCGCCAACCAGCTGGCATCGTTTGCGCCGGCGGCTGGCTGGTTCTTCCAAACGTGGAAGACCGAGAAGCGTATTGCAGCATGGGACGCCCGCGCGGCGCTCGGCACGCTCGAGCGCGGCATGATTGAATAGGTTGATATGACGCAAAACAGCGCCCGCACGGGCAAACTATATGTGGTCGGTACGCCCATCGGTAACCTGGGCGACTTGTCTCCGCGCGTCGGCGAGGCATTTGCCGCCGCCGACGCCGTCTGCTGCGAGGACACGCGTGTGACCTCAAAGTTGCTGATGCACCTAGGCATCTCCAAGCCACTCGTTCGTTGCGACGAGAACGTGATCGCAAGTCGCGCAGCCGGCCTGGTCGACCGCCTGCTGGCGGGGGAGACCCTCGCCTTTGCCTCGGACGCCGGTATGCCGAGTGTGTCTGATCCCGGCCAGGCGCTGGTCGAGGCGGCGCGCGAGGCGGATGTGCCTGTCGAGGTTATTCCCGGCCCATCTGCTTGCGTCACGGCGCTCGTATCGTCCGGTATTCCCTGCGAGCATTTCTTCTTCGAAGGCTTTTTGGGTCGCAAGCACGGCGACCGCGTGCGCCGACTGCAGCGCCTTGCCGTCGTCCCCGGCGCGCTCATCTTCTACGAGTCTCCACATCGCATCGTCGCGACGCTCGAGGCCGTGGCCGAGGTCTTTCCCCAGCGCGATATTGCCGTCTGCCGCGAGCTTACCAAACTGCACGAGGAAGTCTTGCGTGGATCTGCCGCCCAGCTAACCGAGGAGCTGCGTGCCCGTGGCGAGGTAAAGGGCGAGATCGCGCTGGTCATCGCGCCGCCGAGTGAGGACGAGGAGGCCGGTATCGCGCCGGTTGGAGCCGCAGCGGTAGACCCTGACGAAGCCCTACGTGAGGACATTCGCACCGCGCTCGAGGAGGGGCAGCCCGCCTCTGCGGTGGCAAAGCGCCTGTCTCAGAAGTACTCGCGCCGCAAGCGCGATGTCTATGCCATGGTGCTCGATATGCAATAGATGGAGGATATCCAGCCCTTGCGCTAGAATCATCCCCTGTATGCAACGTTTTTCTGGAGGACAAACCCCATGGATCAAAGCAAGCCTTCGTTCTTTATCACGACGCCCATCTACTACGTCAACGCCGATCCGCACCTGGGCACGGCTTATTCCACCATCATCGCCGACGTCCAGGCTCGCTATCGTCGCTCTGCCGGCTATAACGTCAAGTTCCTGACCGGCATGGACGAGCACGGCGAGAAAGTCGCCGAGGCTGCAGCCAAGCACAACATGACGCCGCAGGAGTGGACCGACAGCCAGGCTCCGCACTTCAAGGAGCTTTGGAGCAAGCTCGAGATCTCCAACGACGACTTCATTCGTACTACCGAGCCGCGCCAGCATCATGCGGTGCAGTATCTGTGGGAGCGCATGAAGGAGTCCGGCTACCTGTATAAGGGCAGCTATGACGGCTGGTACTGCGTGCCCGACGAGACCTACTTTACCGATACGCAGGTCCAGAAGGGCGACGAGGAGTACGGCAGCGTCGGCCAGCACCTGTGCCCCGACTGCCACCGTCCGCTCGAGCGCGTGCAGGAGGAGTCCTACTTCTTTAAGCTTTCCGCCTTCCAGGACAAGCTGCTCAAGCTCTATGACGAGCACCCCGACTTTGTCGAGCCTGCGTTCCGTATGAATGAGGTACGCAGCTTTGTCGAGGGCGGCCTTAATGACCTTTCCGTGAGCCGTACGAGCTTTGACTGGGGCATCCAGGTCCCGTTTGACGAGGGTCACGTGACCTACGTGTGGTTCGATGCGCTGCTCAACTATATGACGGCCGTCGGCTACGGTGTCGACACCGATGAGGCGCGTGCCGAGCTGGCCTATCGCTGGCCCGCGCAGTTCCACATCGTGGGCAAGGACATCATCCGCTTCCACTGCGTCATTTGGCCGGCCATGCTCATGGCCATTGGCGAGGCCCTGCCCGAGCACGTCTTTGCCCACGGCTTCCTGACCGTGCGCAATGCCGAGACTGGCAAGGCCGAGAAGATGTCCAAGAGCCGCGGCAACGCCATCGCTCCGCAGGACGTTATCGACATGCTGGGCGTCGAGGGCTATCGCTATTACTTTATGACCGACGTCGTCCCCGGCACCGACGGCGCCATCAGCTTCGATCGCATGGAGCAGGTCTACAACGCCGACCTGGCCAACAGCTGGGGCAACCTTATCTCGCGTTCGCTCAACATGAGCGGCAAGTACTTTGACGGTTGCGCGCCCGCCAAGCCCGCATCGTTCGATGCGTTCGACAACCCGCTGGCAAAGATTGCCGATGGCCTGGTCGATCGCTACATGGCCAAGATGGACGTGCTCGATTACGGTGGAGCTAAGGACGAGGTCATGGAGCTCATCCATGCCGCCAACCACTACATCGAGGACTCCGAGCCCTGGGCGCTTGCCAAGGACGAGGCCAAGGCTGACGAGCTGGCGTTTGTGATCTACAACCTGCTCGAGGCCATCCGCATTGCCGCTCACCTGCTGATGCCGCTCATGCCCCAGACTTCTGCCGAGGCTCTGCGTCGCCTGTCCTGCGAGGACGAGGCCACGAGCGACGACCTCAAGGGCATCTGCACTTGGGGCCTGCTTGCCGGTGGTCAGCCCGTCGAGAAGGGCGAGCCGCTGTTCCCGCGTCTGGGCTAAGACGTCGCGCGAGTGCCATATCGGCAATTTGCTGTGTAACGGTAAGGGCATGGCCGCAACGGTCCATGCCCTTTTGCTTAACGATGTAGCCGCCATGTTAAGGAGGCAACCATGACAACTTCGCCTTTGGCAAACCCCACGGCAACGAGGGAGCTGCTGGAGGAGTTTGGTCTTGCGACCAAGCATCGCCTGGGCCAAAACTTCCTGATCGACAACCATGTGATCGAACGTATCTGTGAGCTCGCTGAGCTTGCGGGCGATGAGCGCGTGCTCGAGGTCGGCCCGGGTTGCGGCACGCTGACGTTGGCCCTGCTGCAGGAGGCGGCGTGCGTCACGTCGATCGAGGCCGATCCCGAGCTCGAGCCGGTGCTCGATGCTCACGCCGCCGACTACGCCAACTTCCGCTTTATCATGGGCGATGCGCTCAAGGTGACACCGGAACAAATCGAGCAGGTTGCGGGCGGTAAGCCGACGGCGTTTGTCGCGAATCTGCCCTACAACGTGGCGGCGACGATCATCCTTCAGTTCTTCCAGACGATGCCCGCGCTTAAGCGCGCTGTCGTCATGGTGCAAAAGGAAGTTGCAGATCGTATTGCCGCAACGCCGGGCAACAAGACCTATGGCGGCTACACGGCAAAGCTCGGCCTGTATGCGCAGGTGACGGGGCGCTTTGAGGTACCGCCGCGCTGCTTTATGCCGGCGCCGCATGTGGATTCTGCCGTCGTGCGCATCGATCGCGTTGACGGCGTGGTGCCCGAGGGCCTCGACCGCGAGTTTGTGGCTCGTGTGATCGACGCCGCGTTTGCCCAGCGTCGCAAGACGATCCGCAACTCCATGAGCGCCAACGGCTTTGCCAAGGACGTGCTCGACGCCGCCTTTGAGGTCTGCGGTATCGCACCTACCACGCGCGCCGAGACACTCGACGTCGCCGCCTTTGTCCGTTTGGCTCAGGAGCTTTCCCATGACGTCTAATGTCGAACGCGTGACGTTTACCAAGAAAAAGAAGACGGTTGCTTGTCCCGTGCCCTTGGCGCCGCTTGCCGATACGCACGCGCACCTGCTTTCGTTTTGGGGCAAAGAAGTGCCCGAGACGCTCGTGCGCGCCAAAGCTGCGGGCGTCGACCTGTTGGTGACGATGTTCGACCCCATCGCTGACAAACGCAGCGTGGCAGACTATAGCGACTGGCTGGTTCGCGAGATCCTGCCGATGCGGGATATTCCGCAGGTCAAGTATCTCGCTGGTGTGCATCCGTATGGCGCGCCCGACTACACCGATAACATCCATGCCCAGATTGTGACTGCACTCGATGATTCCCTATGCGTTGGCATTGGCGAGATCGGTTTGGACTACCACATGGATTACGACGACGACATCGCGCCGGCGCCCCACGACGTGCAGATCGACTGTATGGCGCGCCAACTCGAGGTCGCCGTACGCCGCAATGTGCCGGTAGAGCTGCATCTGCGTCATGAGGATACGGACGAGGAGCGCACCTCGCATGTGGACGCCTACAACGTGTTGCGCGAGGTCGGCGTGCCCCAGGCCGGTTGCGTACTGCACTGCTTTGGCGAGGACCGAGCCACGATGGAGTGCTTTGTGGATTTGGGTTGTTACATCGCCTATGGCGGCGCGGCTACCTTTAAGCGCAACGACGACGTGCGCGAGGCATTTGCGGCGACCCCGCTCGACCGTATTTTGTTCGAGACGGATTGTCCCTATATGGCGCCGGAGCCCATTCGCGGTCTTGAGTGCGAGCCTGCAATGATTTCCATCACAGCAAACGCGCTGGTCAACGACCGCGTCGATCGTACCGGCGAGGACGCCGAAGCAATCGCCCGAGCCGCCTGGGAAAATGCCTGCAAACTTTTTCAAAAATAGTTCTTGCGTTCGCGGTGGCGCTCCGTTATTCTAATTCCTGCACGCGGGCGTGGCGGAATTGGCAGACGCGTACGGTTCAGGTCCGTATGGGGGCAACCCCATGAAGGTTCAAGTCCTTTCGCCCGCACCATTAAATGAAAGAGCTCCCAGCAATGGGAGCTTTTTTGTTATGGGCCCATCGCAGGGACTTGAACCTGCGAAGGAGCGAGCGTAAAGAAAACGCGAGCGTTTTTAGCGAGCTGGCGAGGACGCCGGCAGGCTGTATTTACGGATCCAATGCCAATATTTCGTATGGCTGTAACCCCAGTGGGCAAAAAACATCAAATATGAGTACTGTCACAAGGACAGTTGCATTTCTAAAGCTCATTATTCTGAAACCTACGCAACAGATGTACGTTAATTTGACTCTAGTTTGAGGCAAAACAGGTCAATTTTGAAGGATCTCGGATTCAACAGGGCGTTTTTGCGTCAAAAATGCTGCTACTAAATTGGTGACAGTACTCATATTTGGCCTTTTTTGCCCACGGGTCCTCTTGTTGGTGTCACGTGGCTGCTTCGTGCGGGTATCCTAGTGCCAACGTGTGCCTATCAGAGGAGAGACCATGCTGTTGTCCGGAATCATTGCCGCCCTTACGAGTCTTCTGCTTCCCATCATCATTTTGTTGCTACTGCTCCCCAACGCCTGCTATGTCGTTGAACAGCAGCATGCTGTGATCATCGAGCGTCTGGGCAAGTTCAACCGCATCGTCAACGCGGGCTTCCACATGAAGGTGCCCGTGATCGACCGCAAGGCCGCCACGGTGAGTCTGCGCACCATGAAAAACGGTTTTGGCATCGACGTTAAGACCCAGGACAACGTGACCATCGGCCTTGAGGTCTCTGCTCAGTACCACGTGAGCTATGACATGGGCGCCGGCCCGGCAGATTCGGGTATCTACAAGAGCTACTACATGCTGCAGGAGCCCGTCGACCAAATGCGTGACTTCATCACCGATGCCCTGCGCTCTTCCATCCCCGTCTACACGCTCGATGAGGTCTTTGCCAAGAAGGATGACATCGCCAAGGATGTCAACGCTACCGTTTCCGAGCAGATGGCCGCCTACGGCTTCACCCTCGTGTCGACGCTCATCACCAAAATCGCACTGCCGACCGAGGTCGAGAACTCCATGAACGACATCAACGCCGCCCAGCGAAAGCGCGCCGCTGCGCAGGAGCTCGCCGAGGCCGATCGCATCAAGCGCGTTACCGAGGCGACCGCCGAGGCCGAGGCGATGGAAAAGGCAGGCGAAGGCATCGCCAACCAGCGCAAAGCCATCGCACTGGGCATCAAGGACTCGCTCGAGATTATCCAGGAGACGGGCGTCGGCAACGATGAGGCCAACCAGCTGTTCATGTTTACGCAGTGGTCCGAGATGATGACGGAGTTCGCTCGCACGGGCAAAACCTCGACGGTCGTGCTGCCGAGCGATTTCTCACAGTCGGCCTCGATGTTCGAGCAGATGCTGACCGCCGGCAAAGTTCAGAACGAGTCGAAGGAGTAGACGCGCGTGAAATATACCGTTGTTTGCGTTGGCAAGCTCAAAGAGCGCTTTTGGAAGGACGCGTGTGCCGAATACACCAAACGCCTAGGCGCCTATGCCAAGGTAGATATGCGTGAGGTTGCCGATATCGATCCGGCCAAGGCGGGCGGTGTGGATGCCGCGCGCATCAAAGAAGGCGCGGCGATTCTTGCTGCCCTGCCACCGCGGGCACATGTGATTCTGCTGGCTATCGAGGGCAAGGAGCGTTCGAGCGAGGAGCTCTCGACCCATCTCGATGACCTTATGCTGCGAGGCAACAGCGACATCGCTTTTGTAATCGGCGGATCGGACGGCGTTAGCGATGCCGTGCGCGCCCGCGCCGACGAGATGCTCAGCTTTGGACGCATTACCTTGCCGCACAACCTGGCGCGCGTGGTGCTGCTGGAGCAGATCTACCGCGCCTGCAAGATTAGCCGTGGCGAGCCGTATCACAAGTAGGTCGGCAATGCGAAACAATGGCGTGGGACAATGACTTTCGTTTTGAGGAATGTGTCTGAAAGGACTGTGTGATATGAAGATTGGATTTGTCGGTTTTGGCAATATGGCGAGCGCTATGGCCGATGGCTGGATTGCCGCCGGCGTGGCCGCGGGCGACATGTGCGCCTGCGCAGGCCGCTACGATGCTCTGGTTGAGCGTTGCGAGGCACGGGGCATGGCTGCCTGCCACGATGCGGCGGAGGTTGTTGCCGCGTCCGATATCGTGGTTGCGGCGGTCAAGCCGTACATGATTGAGAAGGTATTCGCCCCGCTCAAGGATGTGCTTGCCGACAAGGTCGTCCTTTCGGTCGCCTGGACCTGGGATAGTGCCAAGTGGGAACAGGTCCTGTCTCTTATACACATCTCCGAGCCCACG
>URWM01000026.1 GCA_900551655.1 uncultured Collinsella sp. | reverse complement strand
CGAGATTCCTCTACGTCTCGTGGGCTCGGAGATGTGTATAAGAGACAGCAACAAGGAGCGCTCATGTCCCTATCTCGAATCTCGAAATCCCAGCCATCGCTGTCCGCGCAGGCCAAGCGCCTGGTGGCAATGCGGTTTCTTATCTACACCGGCTTCCAGACCAGCTACTTTATCGGCGTTATCGGAACGCTCACCTATGCGGACGGCGCTTCGGTCGTCGCGACGTCGCTGGCCGTCCTGTTTATGAATGTCTTCGTAATCCTGGGGTCCTTTGCGGGCGGCGCCGCGCTCGACGCCTGGGGCCCGCGCCGCCATTTTATGCTGAGCATCGTCGGCACGCTGGCAACCGGCGCGGCGATCATCGCCTTTGGCGACGCGACCGGGATCGTCCTTGCCGGCGCGGCGCTCCTGGGCTTTGTGATGGGGTTCGCCCAGCCCATCGCCACATCCTACCCGGCATACCTCACCGACGACCCCGTCGAGCTCAAAGACATCAACTCCACCATTACCATGTTTTCCAACGTGAGCATCATCGTCGGCCCTACGCTGGGCGGCTTTGCCGCGGCGGCTGCATCGTCGCGCGCGGTGTTCGTGCTCATGATGCTCTTTACCGTGCTGGCGCTTATCGCCGGCTGCGGCTTTAAGCCGCAGACAGGTCGCATCGCCGGACAGAAGAACGCCGATTCCGCAGAGGAAGGGGAGCACGCAAGCCAAAGCTCCAACCCCAGCACATCCGTCCGCGCCACCTTCGCGACCAGCATCAAGACGGTCTTCACCAACAGCGTTCTCGCCCTGCTCTTCTGTATCATCTTCCTTTCGAACTTTGGCTACGGCGCTTTCGACCCGCTGGAGTCGTTCTTCTATCGCGATGTCCTGCGCGTCGGCGTCGAATGGATGGGCTGGCTTTCGTCGGCTTCCGGCGTGGGCGCGGTGCTGGGCGCCGTGGTTGCGCTCCGCATGCCGCCGCGCCTCGTCAGCCTTAAAACGCTGCTCGTGGCGCTTATGTCTGTGGGCCTGGGAAGCCTGCTCTACGTGGGAACGCCGTACGTGGGCGTGGCGCTCGTCGGCCAGATCGCCCTGGGCGTGGCCTGGGGCGTCGTCAACCCGCTCCACAACACCATTGTGCAAACGACGGCCCCGCTCGAGCAGCTCGGCCGCGTCAACTCGGTCATGGGCTTTGGAAACATGTTCGCCGGCGTGGCTCCGCTGGCGGTTGCCCCCTGGCTGGCGTCGACATTTGGCGTACAGCAGACGCTCGTTGGTGCGGGCATTGTCGTAACGGCGGTCCCCGCGGCGCTGCTGCTGTTTGGACGCAAGCATTTGGATCGCTAAACGTCACTTCCACCACAAAGGGGACAGGCACCTTTGTGGTGGTTTTTGCTTTGGCGAGTCGTGCGCGCGCCTTGGTATACCATGTACTCCATTTCCGATCGCTTCCCACACCGACACGCAACCCAGAAAGGGCCCCATGGACGCCACATTCAGCCACATTAAAGCCGTGTTCTGTGATATCGACGGCACGCTGCTCACGAGCGAGCACACGGTGTCCCCGCGCACTGTGGCGGCGATCCGCGCCCTGCGCGAGCGCGGCGTGCTCTTTGGCCTGTGCACCGGGCGCGACGCCCACGCGACCGAGGCCATGTATGAGCTCTGGGGCATCGACGGCCTGGTGGACGTGATGGTGGGCTGTGGCGGCGCCGAGGTCATCGATCGCGCGCACGGCATCAACGAGCTGAGCTACCCGCTGCCGGGCGAAACCATCGCGCGCATCTGCAAGCACATGGCGGACCTTCCGGCAACGCCCGTCTGCCCCCGAGACGGCGTGTTCTACGTTCCCGAGACCAACGCGTGCGTGGAGCACTTGTCGCAGGTCGATGGCGTGCCCTATAAGGTGGTTGATTTTGCCGAGTTCTTGCGCGAACCGCAGCCCAAGGTGATGTTTACCATGGCGCCCGAGGTGATGTCGCAGGTCATCGAACGCGCATCGACGTTTGCCGATGACACCGTTAAGGCGGCCGCCCTGCAAACCACGCAGCGCCTCTACGAGTTCATGGATCCGCGCGTGTCCAAGACGCGCGGCCTTGTGCGCGTGGCGGAGCTCAACGACATGGAGCTCCAGAACATCTGCGTGTTTGGCGATGCCGATAACGACACCTGCATGGTGGCCGACGCCGGCGTGGGCGTGGCCATGGCAAACGGCAGCGACGCCACCCGTGCCGCCGCCGATTTTGTAACCGCCAGCAACGACAAAGACGGCATCGCGATCTTTATCGAGGAGCATCTGCTGTAGCGCCGGGGGAGAGCCACCACAATGGGGACAGGCACCTCTGCGGTGGCCTCAGGCGATTTGGGCGAATTGATACCTAAAATCTGTGCGAAAATTCAAATATTGTTGTCTGAACATCACGCTTCTAACCACCGATGGGTTTAAGATATTCTCATCAATTTGGTAGGATATTCATCCCGGTTGATGGCCTACCGTTCATGGTCGATTTTCAACCGTTCACAGGATGTTTGCTCTTGAGCAAAATGTTGTGCAAATAAATCTAATGCCATTAAAAAATAATAGGCAACTAAATTACCAGCAGAAACAAAAAATAGATAGCGAATAAACGAAGGCAAATCTGAGTAAATGTCAAGAGAGTTGAGAACTTGCTACAGAAATTTCGGTTATGTTGCTTAGATGTTTAAACAATCGTTATAATTGCATTACTAAACGAGCGCAATTACAGATTGCGCAGATACGTTTGATAGGGAAAGAGCAAGATCGCGGTCTCTTGGGGAGGAGACATCGATGAAAGCGAATTCGGACAAATCTAAGCAGAGTAATAAAGCGACGCGCCGTGTACTGGCAGGCGTTTTGTGCGGAGCATCCGTTTTGAGCCTGGTACTGTCGCTCGTCATGCCCCCGATCTCGCAGGCCATTGCCAACGATGTCCATACGGTTTCTGCCGAGGAAACTGTGATGGGGGGGGGTTCCTCAAGTGAGTCTACTGATGTAGAAAACACCAACAACGGGGATACCGAAAAGCTGAATAGCGGCGAGACCGAGGGTGACGAATCCGACCCTTCAAATGGTGTTGAGCAGGGTCAGCCTGAAGGTAAGCTGCAGGCCGAAGATGGCGAGCTGTCGGATGGCAATGCCGTAATGCCGGAAGGCGGGCAGACTAAAACGGCATTCACTGAAATACGAACAGCTGACGACTTGAAAGACCTGGCGAATGCAAGCGGTGTTGCTAACTTCAAGCTTATGAATGATATTGATACCAGCGAGACAATTCAGCTCAATAATAGCGTCAGTAATATCACACTGGACCTAAACGGCTGCAAGATTAAGCATACGAGTCAAGATCAGCCTTTGTTCAATATCACCGGTGGCGCGACACTTACAATTATGGATTCTGTGGAAGTGAGTGAACAGGTCGGCGACGGCCAGCCGCTAAATGATCAGGGACAGAATTTAACTCCAGCCAATTATGGCAAGGAAGCCACACTGTCTTACGACAACGATGGCATTCCGACTTACCTTTCCTACTATGTGACCGAATCGTCCCCAGAAGGAACGGGCACAACCGAGTCGCTGGTAGAGCATGGTATTGATATCAAAGGCGAAGGCTATAATAAAGATAAGGGCGCCATCGTGGCATGCGGTGGCTCTGAAGGACTGAAGCTCATCAACATCAAGGACGGCGGTCATTTCAGTCTTGAGAGCGGCGTGCTCACACAACAGAAAGACTGCAAGGTCCGAAGCCTGGTGTACGCGGAGAGTCGCTCGACCGTCAATATGAACGGTGGTTACGTTTGTGGAGGTTTTTGTCCGAACAATGGTGCCGGCGCAGGAATATCTGTCGACAATTCGACTCTTAGCATTTCTAACGGCGTAATTGCCGGCAACCGCGCTCCTAGTGGCGGCGGTGTATATGCCAAGGGGTCTGCAGTCACAGTGGCCGGTGGCGTAATCTCCGGTAATAGCACGCTTGAATATAACGGATTTGGTGGCGGCATCATGGCCGAATATGGCGGCAGCGTTACTGTTTCCGGCGGTTACATTACGAACAATCGCTATGCCAAATTCTGCGGTGAGGATGGCTGGGGTTGTCATGGCGGCGCTGGGCTTGCTGCCAAAGAAGGCGCCCATGTCATCATTTCCGGTGGCCAGATTACTGGCAATTATTCTGAAGAAGCCGGTGGCGGCGTTTACGTTACCGATCAATGGCGAGGCGGTTCTCGCAAGGATATGGCATGGCTCAACATTACGGGAGGAATTATTGCCTCTAACGTGAGCTACCGATCTGAAGGTGCCGGCATCCGAGTGGGCCAGAAGGTTGACGCGATGATAAGTGGAGCGTCAAAAGATAGCCCAGTCTACATCACTAATAACCACTGCATGTCTCGCTTTGACTGGGGCGGAGGCGGCGTCTTCGTTCAGGGCGATTCGAATACCGCATCTAATGCTGGCAGGCTCTTTGTGTACAACTCGTACATTAGCGCCAATAGAGCTGGCGGCTACGGCGGCGGCGTTGCAGTCTGCCCTACGGGCAAGACGTTGGTAACGAACACTGAGGGCACGGCAATCTTTGGCAATTCGTCTGCCGGCGCTGAGTATGATAACGAAGACCATAACAGTAATCCTTACAACAAAGATGACAATTCCGGCAATGAAGATATACCCCATCTTTCAGGTGGTGGTAGTGGCAAGAATCAAGATAAAGAGGCATACAGATCGAAGGTGTTTCGCGATAGCGGTCATGCCGATTTCTTCCTCGCAGCGCATGATAACAATAAGCCGATTGCAGTTGTGACTGGTAAGATGCTTGGCGGTGGAGACGCCCGGTACTCGGGAAGCATCGAACTTAAAAAAGCTATCACCATTCCCGCCAACGGTGCTGTTGGGGTAGATAATAGCATCGGCCTGACCTCGGGTGTTATGTCGGGTGTTAAGGCCGGGGATGAGGCGGCGATTAATGCGCAGAATGATGCGCAGAATGAAGCGACAACTTTCATCACGGGCAACTATTCCTGGGACCATGGCGGCGGCATCATGTCGAATGGCGACTTGTACCTAGGCGTGCCTGCGGATACGTACGTCTATCCAAGCCTTAAGTTGAAGGCAACCAAGAAGTTGGACGGCCGTACGCTCGGAGATGGGGAGTTCAAGTTTACGGTTTATCGCAAGGACCCGGATACTGCGAAAGCGCCTTCTTGGAAGAATAATGTATTCGACAATGGTGGCTGCGAGTTTGTCGAATCTGCCCCGAATAACGCTGACGGCAACATCGCCTTTGACCTTAGCAATGACCTTAGCAAGCAGCTCGGTGACTTCAGCAAGAAGCCCTTAAGTGATACTGGCAAAATTACATACTCATACTATTTGGTCGAAAATGCGGGCAATATTCCCGGTATTGATTACGATCATGCTGTATACGAGATTAACGTGACAGTCAAATACAACAAGACTGTACTTATGTCTGTTCCGATAAAGAATGATTCGAGTGCGACTAAAAATCTTAATATCTATAACTTCACGATTGATCGTGTGGACGTGACTAAGAATCCCGGGAGTTCAGCTAACTCTCCGGAGACTGTGCCAGTAGATCCTGATGCTGACGGCTATTATTCGATTGCCAACCCCGATGGACCAAAGACCTTCACCAACACGTACGCTCCGTACACCTCCAGCGGCTCTTGGACTCCCAAGGCGACTAAGGTCGTTGAGGGTGGCGAGATGAAGGAGTTTACGCTTCAACTTGCAACTGACAGCGAGTTTAAGACTATCGTTAGCAGCAAGTCCACCACTGCTGGTGGCGACAATCCTCTGACCCTGGGCTTCGACCCGATTGAGTACAAACTCGAACAACTCGACAAACTCGAGACTGACCCAACGGGTCGCGGTGCAAGCAAAACCTTTACTTATTACGTTCGCGAACAGCAGCCGACCACGCCGTTTACGAACTACAAGTACGACAAGTCGGTCTATCGATTTGATGTCACGATGACGGACCAAAAAGGCGGAAAAATTGAGCCCACGGAAGTAACCTACACCAAGATTAAGGACGTCGACGGCGAGGATATTGCCGAAAAGGAACAGGTCCCCGTCAACTTCGACAGTGCGAATCCCGAGGAGCGCGGCCCCACCTTCACCAACACCTACTCCACCTCTTTGCCCCTTTCTGGTATGTCGGGCGTCACTCTGACGTACCTTGCCGGCGCGGCGATGCTTTGCGTCGCTGCGGCCTGGATGCACGTTCGTCGCAAGGCGAGCGCGAAGGGAGGTGAGCGTCGTGAATAAGAAAGTTTGCTCCTTCCCGATCTTGTTTGCGCTGCTTGCCCTCCTGATCGGCACCTGCGCGGTTGTGTTCCCCGCATCCGCGCAGGCCGCGCCGACCTCGACCGGTTCCATCACGGTGAGCGGCACCGTGGCGAGCAGCTACAACGCCTACCAGATCTTTAGCGCCAATGTCGTCGACGGTGACAACGACGCCAAGATCGCCACCGACCTCGCCTGGGCAAGCGACGTCGTGCGCGACGCCGCGCTGCCTGTGCTGCACAGCGCTGGCATGCCCAATTCCCAGACCACCGCGCAGGAAGCTGCCGAGTGGCTCAACACCGATTCCCACCTTACGAGCGCGCTGAGCGCACAGCTCGTTCGTTCCCTCCAGAGCTCTGGCGCCGAGTTCGTGGCCCTTAACGCGGGCACGACGGCCGAGCTGCCCTGCGGCTATTGGCTCATCGTCGCCGACGACGACGCCATCGCCCAGGGCGAGGCAGGCACCGCGCCGATCATGGCCCTGGTGGGAGGCAACGCCGTCACCGTCAAGCCCAAGGCCGCGACGCCCAAGGTGGCCAAGCACGTGCTGGAGGACAGCACCGCCGCCTGGCAGAAGGCCGCCGACGCCACGGTCGCCGACGACCTGTACTGGCGCCTCTCGGCCACGGTCCCGGCGGGCCTCACCGCCTACGACGCCTACACGGTGCAGCTCGTCGACACCATGAGCGCGGGGCTCGACCCCTCCAGGGTCGCCGCGAGCATGCATGTGTACGTGGCGGCGGCCGCGGACGGCGGCTTCGACGCCGTCTCGGCCGGCAAGGACGGCCGCGTCGACGCTGACCCCGCCAAGGGCTGGACCGACATCACGGCCCAGTGCAGGGTCTCGGCCGAGGGGAACTCCTTCACCGTGCGCACCGGCGACCTGATCGCCGCGCTCGGCGGGGCCGACGCCTTCACCGCGGGCGCCCGCGTGGTCGCCGTGTACAACGCGCCGCTCAACAGCGCATGCAACCACGGCATCGCGAAGGGCAACCCCAACGAGGTCTACCTGCGCTACCCGCGCTCTCCCTTCGCCGACCAGTCCGGCGACGCCGGCTTCACCCGCACGCCGAGCGATGACGCGACGGCCTACACCTGGGATCTCGCGCTCACCAAGCGCGGCAGCGACGGCGACAAGCCGCTTGCTGGGGCGGTCCTGAGTATCACCGACGATCGCGGCCGCTCGCTAGCGGCCGACGGCACGTGGGATGCGGAGGGCAAGGCCACCGTCACCACGGGCGAGGACGGCCGCGTGGCCGTCTCGGGCGTGGACTCGGGCAAGCTGGAGGTCCGCGAGCTCAAGGCGCCCAAGGGCTACACCGCCTTTGAGGGCACGCGCTCCGTGACGGTCAAGGCCGAGGGCCTGGACGTCGACCAGGTGGCCGCCGCCAAGCCCAAGCTCGCCATCACGGCCGAGTCGCCCCTGCGCGCCGACAGCGCGGACGGGTCGACGGGCAGCCTGGAGGCGTCGCTCATCAACACGCCCACCGGCACGCCCCCTAGCACTATCACCGGAGGCTTTATACCCTCGACAGGCGATATGGCAATGTACGCCGCGGCCGCCGCAGCGGTCGCCGGAGCCGCAATCCTCGTGGTCGCGCTCCTGATCAAGCGGGGAGGCGGCAACCATGCAGAGTAGCCAATGGCCCCACAGAGAGCGGGGCGAGACATAACCAAGCAAATGCTTAGACACAGACAGATGGTTTTAGATCAAATGGATTTCAAGCAGAAAGCAGAGGAAAAGAAGATGAGTATGAGCAAGAACATCGCCCGCCTGGCAGTAACGGCCGGCCTCACAGCAGCGTTGAGCTTCGGTGGCGTTATGGCGCCGGTGACCATGGCGTTTGCTGATGATTCGGTGACGGCTTCGACCAACAGCATCACCATCAAAAAGGTTGCCGAGGATAACCAAGGCAATACGTTCAAGGCCTATCAGATCTTCAAGGCAAAAGTCGTTGACGAGAAAGGCAATGGCAAAGTTGCTTCCGATATTGAGTGGGCAAATGATGCTATCGGCTCCAAGGTGATTACCGCCATTAAGGGTTCTGACGAGTACACAAAGATTGTAACGAGCAATTCTGCCAAGGAGCTCGACGATAAAGCCACTGCTCAAGTTGTTGCCGAATGGCTTTCTGAAAATGTGAACGGTAATTCCAGCGCTGCAACCAGCAGTGACGGTACGCGTGTTGCTCCTGGCGATGTGCTTTATGAAATTGCGGCTGCGGTTTCAGGCAAGAAGCAAGGTGTTGAGGCGGAGACCGCTGCGGGAACCCCTACGGCAGATACCCCGTGGACGCGCCCGAATACTACTGCCGATGGCCTTTACGGTGATGGCTATTATCTCTTCGTGTCTGACGGCCTTACGGATACGACCAAGCCGAAAACTGGCACCTCTCCGATCTTTGCCATCGTTGGCGGCGAGGCCGTGACCGTTACCGAGAAGACCAGCATCCCCAGGGTCGACAAAAAGATTCTCGACGACACTGCAGGTAAGGATGCCGCTGCTGAAGAGAGCAACTGGAAGAACCGCGGCGATGCTTGGATCGGACAGGAAATTGACTACAGGCTGACCGGTAGCGTTGCAGATAATATTGCCTCGTACGATACGTATTACTATGAATTCCAAGATACGCTGAGCAAGGGCCTTAAGGTTGTGACGGAATCCGGTGGCGCACCGAAGGACCTGCATGTCTATATTGTCAACAACAATAATAAGACTGAGGTCAAATCCGGCTATCAGGCGACCGTGACTCCTGGTGCGTCCATTGGAACCGAGCTCCTTAAGGTTTCTTTCGAGAACCTTAAGGCGGCTCAGGATACTAAGGGAAACCTGATTAGCGTCGATGCCGCTTCTACGGTGGTCGTGACCTATAAGTCCAAGCTCACCAGCGATGTTGAATACAAAGCCGAAGGTGCCACCAATGAGGTCAAGCTTGTCTATTCCAACAACCCCATGACTGGCGATAAGGGCACTTCTGAGCCGGATAAGGTTGCTGACTACGTCTTTGGTCTTGATGTCACTAAGACCGACGCTGACCCGAGCAACGCTAACGCGAAGCTCATTGCGGGTTTTAAGGTCAAAATGATCAAGGAAGGAGACAAGGAAATTGCCAATGGCGGTCAATGGCTGACTGCGGATGGTGGACTCACCACTGAAGTAAACAAAGCCGGGGAGTTTAAGACTGAGACTAATAATAAGGTCTTTATCCCTGGTCTCGTTGCGGGTACGTACGAGATTAGCGAGACGACCACTCCTTCGGGCTACAACACCATCGCCCCCTTCCAGATTACGGTGAAGCCGACCTACGATACTGCTGGCAAACTGACGGCGCTTACTGTTTCCGATACCTCCAATATGGTCGATTCGGAAAAGACGAACGGGAGCGTCGATTCGACCAAGATCCCCGTCACCATTCAGAACAAGAAGGGCTCTGGCCTTCCCCTCACCGGTCTTAACGGCGTGACCTTCACTTGGATCGCTGGTGGCGCGGTGCTCGTCATCGGCGTGGCGCACCTCATCCGCAGCCGTAAGCAGGCTGAGGAGTCCGAGCAGGAGTAACGCTCGCTCACCCATCCCTTTGGCAGGTGGGAAGTGATGGCCATGAGACTTGCGGACATTTTTCTCGTCCATCGACGTTCTTGCTTTGCCATTCTCTTTTCGGGGCAGACTCCGCGCTGGAGTTTGCCCCGTTCTTTTTGAACAGCGCAGCCGGGGCGCCGTCGCTCGTATGATCGAGCGTATGATTAGCGAACAAATGTTTGCAAATATTGCGTTTACCAGCTGTAAGTGCGAGTGCTCGCAGTAAAATACCCTTGCGACGCATTCCGTGCGCGGGCGGCCGACGACTCGATCGGAGGTCCCCAAATGCTGAAATTCCTTAACGCGCTCGCCGCCCTCGCGGCGGTAGGCTCGTTCGTCATCGCGTTTCTTGACTCGTATGAGGTTCGGTTTAAGGTCCGTAGGCGCACGCGCGGTGCGGACGGTAGAAGGCATTTGCGCCGCAACAAGCGCAAATAAGAATGCCCGGGGTTAGAGGCCCGGGCATTTAACAAAACCAGAAAACTAGGCCGCCCGCGCTTTCGAACACTTACGCGGGATACGTCGTTTTCTATTGCCATTGTATCCCGAATCGCCCAGCCGATTCGGGATATTTTGAAAACTCAAATGCGGGCCCATACTTGCACTGCGCAATGTTGCCAGGCTGCGTTGCGCAGCGCATGAGCTCGCTAATCGGCTATTATTTGTTAGACAACCTGAGCTGTAAGGAGTGACCGGCGATGGTGCAGGGCGCCAAACATATGAAGAGCAATAACGCTGCGGCCAACGGTGACTCAAGCCCTCAGCCCAAACCTCAACCAAAGCCCAAGCGCCGTCGCAAGCGACTGCCGCGCTGGGCCGATCGGCTCATCACCATCGTCATCATCCTTATTGGCGTGGGCCTTATGACCTGGCCGTGGATCTTGGACCGGCTCGAGGCCTCGGGCGTGTTCAACCAGATCAGCACGGTGTCCAGCACCGTGGACGCGCTGTCTGCCGAGGAGCGCGAGCGCATCCTGCTCCAGGCGCGCTCCTATAACGAGCAGCTTGCCGGCGAGGCCACCGAGCTCCCCGCCGACCAGATCGAGCCCTACGCCCAGCAGCTCATCTTTGACCGCGACCCCATGATGAGCTGGGTCGAGATTCCCTCCATCGACGTGAGCATGCCCATCTACCACGGCACGAGCGAAGAAGTCCTTATGGCGGGCGTCGGCCACCTGGAGGGCACGAGCCTGCCGGTGGGCGGCACCTCGACGCATTGCGTGCTCACCGCGCATTCGGGCATGCGCAACCTGAGTATGTTCGACGACATCCACTCGCTGGAGCCCGGCGACCTGGTGCTGCTGCACACCATGAACAAGACGCTCGCCTACAAGATGGTGGACTCCGAGGTGGTGCTGCCCGAGGAGATGGAGTCGCTAACCATCGAGCCCGGCGCCGACAAGGTGACGCTCGTCACCTGCACGCCCTACGGCGTGAACGACCATCGCCTGCTGGTGCATTGCGTGCGCACCAAGTACAGCAAGAAGGATGTCGACGAGCAAAAGTCGCTGGCCGGCCGCCACTGGGGCAAGCGCGAGTTCGCCGTGCTCATCGTGGTCGTAGCCATTGTGCTGTTGCTGCTGGACATCGTGATCCACGCGGTCCGCAAGCGCCGCAAGGCCAAGGCCTCGGCATAAGACATTCTCCAGAACCACCACAATGGGGACAGGCGCCTTTGTGGTGGTCAGGACTTCCAAACCATCACAACATTCGATGAAAAACTCGATTTTGGCGAAAAGCGTCGAATGTTGTGATGCTTTCCGTTGTGGGCGAGATGCTTTTCGTTGCGGGCGAGACGGTTTTCGCTATTGACGGTGTGGTTTCGCTGCAGAACCGCCAGCCCGCCGCCTGCCAACCGCCGCCCTCGTTACG
>URWM01000025.1 GCA_900551655.1 uncultured Collinsella sp. | reverse complement strand
TGGCAAAGGATGTGCGTCCGCCCAGACAACCAGGATGTTGGCTTAGAAGCAGCCATCCATTCAAAGAGTGCGTAACAGCTCACTGGTCGAGTGGACATGCGCCGACAATACACGGGGCTAAGCTGGACACCGAAGCGGCGGGATTTTAATTCATTAGAATCGGTAGGGGAGCTTCCCATGGGCGGAGAAGCCGGAGGGCGACCGACGGTGGAGCGCATGGGAGTGAGAATGCTGGCATGAGTAGCGAGAGACGAGAGAGTAACTCGTCCGCCGTGAACCCGAGGTTTCCTGGGCAAGGCTAATCCTCCCAGGGTCAGTCGGGGGCTAAGGCGAGGCCGGTAGGCGTAGCCGACGCGCAGCAGGCAGACATTCCTGCACCGCGCACGCGGCGCTACGACCGACGGGGCGACGGATGGGGGTGGCTCGGCGGGGTTCTGGACGTCCCCGTGATGGAGCGCGGCCCGCGGACCAGGGAAATCCGGTCCGCACGAGGGCGAGGCTCCGGACGAAGCGACTGAGCGAAGCGAGTGAGCCCGAGGTCCCTAGAAAAACCCCTAGGCAGGCGCGTGCGCGCCCGTACCGCAAACCGACACAGGTGGGTGGGTAGAACATACCGAGGCGATCGGGTCAACCATGGTCAAGGAACTCGGCACAATGGCCCCGTAACTTAGGGAGAAGGGGTGCCCGCGCGTACGTGAACGGACTTGCTCCGGGAGCGGAGGCGGGCCGCAGTGGAGAGGCCCAAGCGACTGTTTACCAAAAACACAGGACTCTGCAGAAGCCGCAAGGCGACGTATAGGGTCTGACGCCTGCCCGGTGCCGGAAGGTCACGCGGAGGAGTTAGCGCATCGCGCGAAGCCCCGAAGCCAAGCCCCGGTAAACGGCGGCCGTAACTATAACGGTCCTAAGGTAGCGAAATTCCTTGTCGGGTAAGTTCCGACCTGCACGAAAGGCGCAACGACTTGGGCGCTGTCTCGACCATGGACCCGGTGAAATTGCACTGGTCGTGAAGATGCGACTTACCCGCGGAAGGACGGAAAGACCCCGTGAACCTTCACTGCAGCTTGGCATTGGCCGCTGGTCCCGCGTGTAGAGGATAGGCAGGAGGCTAAGATCCGGAGGCGCCAGCCCCCGGGGAGCCGCCCTTGGAATACTGCCCTCGCGCGACCGGCGTCCTAACCCGAGGCCGTCAACCGGCTCGGGGACCGTGCCAGGCGGGCAGTTTGACTGGGGCGGTCGCCTCCTAAAGGGTAACGGAGGCGCGCGAAGGTCCGCTCGGGACGGTCGGCAACCGTCCTTTTGAATGCAAGAGTACAAGCGGGCTTGACTGCGAGGCCCACAAGCCGAGCAGGTGCGAAAGCAGGCTCTAGTGATCCGGCGGCCCCGAGTGGGTGGGCCGTCGCTCAACGGATAAAAGGTACTCCGGGGATAACAGGCTGATCTTGCCCAAGAGTCCACATCGACGGCAAGGTTTGGCACCTCGATGTCGGCTCATCGCATCCTGGGGCTGGAGCAGGTCCCAAGGGTACGGCTGTTCGCCGTTTAAAGCGGTACGCGAGCTGGGTTCAGAACGTCGTGAGACAGTTCGGTCCCTATCCTCCGTGGGCGCAGGAGAATCGATGGAGGCTGCCCCCAGTACGAGAGGACCGGGGTGGACGCACCTCCGGTGAACCGGTTGTCGACCAACGGCACGGCCGGGTAGCCGCGTGCGGCGCGGATAACCGCTGAAGGCATCTAAGCGGGAAGCCGTTCCAGGGATTAGTTCTCCTTCCGGTAAGGGCCCAGGTAGACTACCTGGTCGATAGACGGCAGGTGCAAGGACGGCGACGTCCTCAGCCGAGCCGCACTAATCGCCCGAGCTCTTCCGGAACCGCACCTCGCGGCCCGCGGGACCCAGCGCTCCATGCGCGGTCCGGGCACGAGGATGCCCCCGAGTCAGTTTCTTTCCTATGCGCCATGCGGCCCCCAGGGCACGTAGATGAGACCCAGGACACCGAAGATACGGTGGGCGCCGCCCACCGGTCAGCGGCCAGAGCATGGGGGGCACGCCCGGTCCCGTTCCGAACCCGGAAGCTAAGCCCCATCGCGCCGAGAGTACTGCGGGGTCAGCCCGTGGGAGGCCAGGGCGCCGCTGACCGGTGGACGGCACCGAGCCGTGCGCTTGAACTGAGAAGGGGGAGGCCTCGCGGCCTCCCCCTTTTTTGCGTTAACACTTCACAATGTCGTTGCAGTTCACCTGTAACCCGGTTGGGCTTATGGGTAATGAGCTTTTATTTTAAGACAATAAATCGAATCACAAGGGCAACTGCTATGACCACAATGATCAAAAGCAGGAATTGGAGTCGATGCTGCTTACGTCGTTTACTTGATGAAACGAAGATCGTTTTCCCTTGTTTTGGCGTCTCGAGATAACGAGCCGAATGCGTTAAGGTTTGCTTTGGTCGAGGACCTCTTTGCTGTTGAGTTATGGGCGTTTTCGTCGGGTCGTTATTGATTGCACTGTTCTTTGATAACGGTGCATCTTTCAGATATACGGGATCGCCCGATGCGACGCCCATATGCTTACGTCCCGTTTGGGCATCCTCGAGCGTTTGATATCGATTTCTCGTCACATACTCGGGCTCTGGATCATTAATGGGCTCTTGCGAGATGTGAGGGCGACGGAACCGTGGCGGCTGCGTGGAAGTATCTTCCCCCCGCGTCGGCATAAACATATTGTTCTGGTTTTGGTCGTCCATGATGCCCTTTAGCTCGTTACCAACAACGTGTACGCGCTCATTGTAAGCCCCCTGTTATTTGTAGCTGCGAACATACTTGTTATTTAAGCTCTGGTTCAAAGAACCTTAACCTTATTAAAACCTGAGTCATACACACTTAGATATGCTTATAGTACTGGACTCAAAAAACTTTATAGTCGATGTATATATGAGCATCGGGTGGGCATATATAAGAGCGTCAAAAGAAGTCCCAGTCACCTAGAAGATGACTCGGCAGTCCTATAAAGGAGTGGTAAACATGGCAAGCATGGTTCCTTATCGTTCGGTTTTTGGCGTTCGTCCTTCTGCTAGCTCGTTGTTCGATCTGTTTGATGATATGACCGACCTTGCAAACAACTCGATTGCTTCCAAGGCGTTCCCCGTTGACGTTGAGGATAAGGGCGATGGCTATGAAGTCAAGGCTTATCTGACCGGCGTCGCCAAGGACGATATCGATGTCGAGCTTAACGAGGGCCGTCTGTCCATTAGCGTGAATGTCGAGGAAGACGAGGAGAACGAGGGCAAGAACTTCCTGCAGAAGGAGTTCAGCTCGTACAGCGCAACGCGTGGCGTGTATCTAAAGGACGCTTCGAGCGAGGGCCTCTCGGCTAAGTACGCTGACGGCATCCTGACCGTTACGGTTCCCAAGATCGTCGAGAAGAAGAACGTTACGAAGATCTCCATCGACTAACTTCGTTGGTGTTCTGCGCTATTAAAAGACAGCAAAAGGGGCTGGGAAACGATTTCCGGCCCCTTTTGCTGTTTAGGACAGTCTATTGAATGGTTGCTGGCCGATACTGGCTTGCGGGGCGTATCGAGAGTTTTCGCGATCCTTGGAGAAGGGTGGCGGAGCTGCCGAGCTCGTCATCCAGGGTTGCGGCTAGAGCTTTGGCATAGCTTTTGACGGTAAGGCTCGGGCGATTGTTATCTTGGCTGATATGCATGGCAATGAGCTGTTCGGTGCGATCGGTAACAAGTTCGCGCGCGGCTTCGGCGGCTTGGCCGTTGGAGAGGTGTCCCCTTGCAGACAGGATGCGCTCCTGAAGAAAGCGGGGATATTCTCCCTCGCGCAGCATGGTCACATCGTGGTTGCTTTCGAGCGCGAGGACTCGACAATCTTTGAGGGTGTTCATGGCTTGGCTCGATAGCTCTCCGGTGTCGGTGGCAAAGCCGATTGAATCATCGAGGGCGTCGAATCGATAGCCGACTGGATTGATGACATCGTGTGATGTTGAGTAGGTTTGCACGTGGATGCCGGCAATGGATAGGATGTCACCGGGATCGAATTCCTCGATAGGCAGATGCGAAAGATTTTCTTTGCCCGAAAGTGTGCCCCTGCTGGCAAAGAGGGGGCCGTGCCAGTGCTTGCACCAGACATCGAGACCCTTGATGTGATCGCCATGCTCATGAGTAATGAGAAGAGCCGAGACGTTGCCTGCCGAGAGTCCCAGTTCTGCCATGCGCTTTAATGTCTCGCGGCGAGAAAGACCGTCGTCAATCATGATGAGCCCCCGGGGGCCTTCGATGAGCGCGCAGTTGCCTTTTGAGCCGCTGCCAAGGATATGAAGGTGCAGACGAGACATAAGATTCCAAAGGATACAATGGGTGCGGACGAATAGAGGAGGAAGCAAATGCCTACGGTATCACAGCATTACGGACACCATGCCGTGCCCGGGGCAGTCGATGAGACCCGAACGAGGCAGCAGGCTGCTCCTGTCGTGCTCATGGTATCAGGCGGCGCGGACTCGACGGCACTGCTTCTTATGGCGTGCACATCAAAGCTGGATATCCAAGACGGGCGCGGTGTTGCCCCCATTGCTCGCGAGCGCCTGCATGTGCTGCATGTAAACCATCATCTGCGCGGCAAGGCGTCCGATGGCGACGAGGCCTTTGTGCGTGAGCTCTGCGCGAAAAATGGTTTACCGCTGTGCGTGGAGCACGCTTATTTTGATGGGGAGTCGGGCAATATTGAGGCCGCGGCCCGCGAAGTGCGCTATGCCGCGGCGCGGAGGTATGTTCGCGAGCTCTGCGCCCAGACGGGGGCACCGCGAACGGCGGCTCGTATCTGCACCGCGCACACGTCTTCGGATCGCGCGGAAACGTTTTTGATGAACGCGATTAAGGGTTCGGGGCCCGCTGGTCTATCGAGCATTCCTCGCCGGAGGAATATCGTGGTGCGTCCCTTGCTCGACCTGACTCATGATGAGCTCGTGGGCTATCTGCAGGTGCATGGTCAGCCGTGGCGAGAGGACGAGAGCAACGAGGACGTGTCGTACTTGCGTAACTACGTGCGCCATCGAGTAATGCCGGTGGTAGCGCAGCGCAACGCGAGCGTCTGCAAGACGATTGGCGCCGCCTGCGAGATCTTAGGCGATGAGGATGCCTTTCTTTCCCAGCTTTCCGCGCAGGCGTTTCGAAGCTGCCTGCGTAAGGAGGCGGCGGGCGCACTGGTCCTTGACGCTCGCCGACTGGCCGCGGCCGAGGTGGTGATTGCTCGGCGCATGGTGCGACTGGCAATTAAGCGTATTGACCCCGACGCGCGCCCGGAGATGCGGCATGTGGAGCGCGTGCTCGCCTGTGTCGCCGAAGGCTCGGGTTCGGTCACGCTGCCGGCGGGAATCGATGCGCGCGTGGAGTTTGGCATGCTGTCATTCAAGGCCCCGGCGGCGCGCGAGGGGTTAGTTGCCGATTGGGTCACCATTCCCGGTCGATTGCCGCTGGGGGCGGGCCGCATCCTGGTAGCAGAGACGATGGCCGTCGAGCCGGGGTGTGATATTGTGCGCCGTGCCCGCGAACTCGCGGGTGCCGGAGGGGTGGCCGCTATGGTGGATGCCGCGACGCTGGGCTTTGCCGATTGCGATAACGAACGGATGCTCACCGGCTCGCGCGGGGAGATTCCCGCCGAGGCGCGTTTGGCGCGTCTGTGGGTAGACGGTCCCGCGCCGGGGGATGTGATGTGTCCGTTGGGCATGAGTGGGCGAAGTAAGAAGGTGTCCGACCTGCTCAACGAGGCTCGTATTCCCGTTTCTGAGCGTGCGGGCGTTCCTGTGGTGAGAACGGCTCCGGGAGGTGCCGTGGTATGGGTCGCAGGCGTTCGCGCGGACGAGCGTTTTAAATGCACGGCCGCAACGCGCGTGGCGTATCTGCTTCGTGTGGCCGATGCGGAATAGCGTCCCACGTCAGCTATTCTGTGCGACGTTGACGGTATTCCCGCACTGATGGCGCACGTACTGGTAAATATGCCCCGTGCGCTGCTAGAATGTGTAGTTCGCGTCCATGCGGCGGTGCGTGGGCGATAAGTACAAGAAAGGGTTGTCATGGCTTCTCAACATCCGGATATCGAGAAGGTTCTGTTTACGCAGGAGGATATCGACGGTATCGTCTCTCGTTTGGGCGAGCAGATTACTCGCGACTACGCGGGTAAGGATCTGGTGCTGATTGCGGTCCTGCGCGGCGCCGTGGTCTTTATGGGCGACCTGATGCGTAAGATCGAGCTGCCGACCAACATCGATTTCATGGCTGTTTCGAGCTATGGTGACGGCGTGAAGTCCTCGGGTATCGTGCGTATCATTAAGGACCTGGATATCGATATCCGCGGTCGCGACGTGCTGATCGTCGAGGACATTCTGGACTCGGGCCTGACGCTCAAGTATCTGATGAAGAACCTCGAGAGCCGCAAGCCCGCTTCTCTGGAGGTCGCCGCCTTCCTGTGGAAGGACGTTGAGGACCGCGTCTCGGCCATCACGCCCAAGTATGTTGGAACCCATTGCCCCGATGCCTTTGTGGTGGGCTACGGCCTCGACTATGCCGAGCGCTATCGTAACCTTCCGTATCTGGGCATTTTGAAACCGGAGGTTTATTCGTAAGATGCCCGACGACCGTAACGATAACAATTCCCAGACTCCCCGGGACCCAAAGATCCCGGGGATGCCCGGAGGCAAGAAGCCCACGCGTACGGGCTGGCTGTATTTTCTTTTGGCTTGCGCGCTTCTGGGCTATGCCTTCTTTAATATGGGTTCCGGCTTTGCCAGCTCCAGCAATACCGTTAAGCTCGCGACGAGCGAGATGGTCAGCGCCATCAAGCAGGATCGCGTCGAAGATCTGACCTATACGGTTCAAGACGGAAGCGTGACGGGTCATTACTGGAAGACGAAGAAGGACAAGGGCGATACGAGCGAGCTCAAGAGCTTCTCCTCGACCTATGTCGGCTCCGATTCGCTTGCCGAGCTTATGGCGGAGCACCCCGATACCAAGTACATCGTCAACACCAACGATCCCGATTTTTGGGGCGACTTGGCGATGAGTGTGCTTCCGACGATCGCCCTTATCGCCATCATGTTCTACTTTATGCGCCAGATGATGGGCGCCAACAACAGGAACATGCAGTTTGGCAAGACCAACGCCAAGACCAACGAGGCCACACGCCCCAAGGTCAAGTTTGAAGACGTTGCCGGAGTGGACGAGGCAGTCGAGGAGCTCGAGGAGATCCGTGACTTTTTGAGCGATCCGGATCGCTATCGCAAGCTGGGCGCCAAGATCCCGCGTGGCGTGTTGCTGGTTGGTCCTCCGGGCACCGGTAAAACGCTGCTGGCCAAGGCCGTTGCCGGCGAGGCGGGCGTGCCGTTCTTTAGCATCTCGGGTTCCGACTTTGTCGAGATGTTCGTAGGTGTCGGCGCCAGCCGTGTGCGTGACCTCTTTAAGGAGGCCAAGTCCCAGGCCCCGTCGATCATCTTCATCGATGAGATCGATGCCGTGGGACGTCAGCGCGGAGCTGGCTTGGGCGGCGGTCACGACGAGCGCGAGCAGACGCTCAACCAGCTGCTGGTCGAGATGGACGGCTTTGAGGAAAGCGAGTCGGTCATCCTGATCGCTGCGACCAACCGTCCTGACATCCTGGATCCGGCATTGCTGCGTCCCGGCCGTTTTGACCGTCAGGTTACGGTCGACCGTCCGGATGTGAAGGGCCGCGAGCAGATCTTGCGCGTGCATGCCGAGAACAAGCCGATGGACGAGGACGTTAAGTTTGAGAAACTCGCCCAGATGACCGTTGGCTTTACTGGCGCCGATTTGGCGAACCTGCTCAACGAGTCTGCGCTGCTGGCTGCCCGCCGCCATCGTTCCGTGATCTCGATGGACGAGGTCGAGGAATCGATGGAGCGCGTGATTGCCGGACCGCAACGCAAGGGTCGTGTGATGACCGAAGCCGAGCGCACCACGATTGCCTACCACGAGAGCGGCCATGCCCTGGTGGGTCACATCTTGGAGCACTCCGATCCGGTTCATAAGATTTCGATCGTCAGCCGCGGCCAGGCTCTGGGCTACACACTGCAGCTTCCGCAGGAGGATCACTTCCTCAAGACCAAGAACGAGATGCTCGACGAGCTCGCCGTGTTCTTGGGCGGTCGCGTTGCCGAGGAGCTCATGTGCGATGACATTACGTCGGGCGCGAGCAACGATCTGGAGCGCGCAACCAAGATGGCGCGCGAGATGGTCACGCGCCTGGGCATGAGCGAGGAACTTGGAACGCAGGTGTTTGGTGAGGCGCAGCATCAGGTATTCCTGGGCCGCGATTACGCCGATCACCAGGATTACTCCGAGGAGACGGCGCGCCGCATCGATATCGAGGTTCAGCGCATTATGCGTGAGGCCCATCGTCGTGCGGTCGAGATCCTGGACGCCCGTCGCGATCAGCTCGATCTGATGGCGAAGGTGCTGCTTGAGCGCGAGACCGTCGAAGGCGACGCCGTGAATGCCCTGCTCGACAACGAGTGGGATGCCTACCTTGAGCGCGAGGGTGATATCCTGGCGGCCAAGGAGGAGCGCAATGCCAAGGCGGCCGGTATGCCGACCAAGAAGCGCGCGCCTCGTATGAGCGAGGAGGAGCTGGCGGCTGATGCCGCGGCCTTTGCGCAGGCGGCCATGCAGGAGGATGCCGAAGCCGCATCCGATGGTGCTGACGATGACCATGCCGTCAATGTCGGTGCCGACACCGACGCCGACAAATAGTCTTTGTGGTGAAAGCCTCCGCGGGGAAACCTGCGGAGGCTTTTTCTTTTGAGCGATATGGGGCCGTCTGTTGATTGGGGACAGACTTAAATGAGCGTTTTCACGCATTTAAGTCTGTCCCCAATTAACATTGCTGCGGCACTTTGCTCGGCTAAAGCGTACAATAGCGCCTATGCGAAAGGGGAACAGATGATCAACGAAACCATGTATGCTCGCGGTGCGGAAAGCTCCATCATCCGCGAAATTTTTAGCTATGGCCTTGAGCGCAAGGCGCAGATTGGTGCGGAAAATGTATTCGATTTTTCGCTGGGTAACCCGAGCGTTCCGGCGCCCGCTGCCGTGGCGGAGTCCATTAAGAAGGCCTTGGAGCTGCCGAGTGACCAGCTGCACGGATACACGCCCGCACCGGGCCTGCCGCAGTGCCGTACCGCCGTGGCTGAGTCGCTCAACCGCCGCTTTGGTACGAGTTATGAGGGCAAGGATGTCTTTATGACCGTGGGCGCCGCGGCTTCGCTCACCTGCACGCTCAACGCCGTTACGAACCCGGGCGATGAGGTTATCGTCATTGCGCCGTATTTTCCGGAGTATCGCGTGTGGATTGAGAAGGCCGGCTGTACGTGTGTCGAGGCGCTTGCCAATGAGGATACATTCCAGCTGAGCGTGGACAACGTGCTCAAGGCGATCAGCGATAAGACGGCGGCCGTCATCATTGACTCTCCCAACAATCCGACCGGTGCCGTATATACATGCGACACGCTGACGCGACTGGCCAATGTTCTGCGCGAGGCCAACGCTCAGCGCGATCCCGAGAATCCGATTATGCTCATCTCGGATGAGCCGTACCGCGAGATTGTGTACGGTGCCGAGGTGCCTTGGGTGCCCTCGATCTACGAGCACACCATCGTGTGCTACTCGTATTCCAAGTCGCTGTCGCTGCCGGGCGAGCGCGTGGGGTGGATCCTGGTTCCCAATACGAACCCTCAGGCAGCTCGTCTAATGCCCGCCGTTGCCGGTGCCGCCCGTACGCTGGGCTTCGTGTGCGCGCCGGCGCTCTTCCAGCGCGTAATTATCGACTGCATCGATGAGCCGAGTGACGTTGAGGCCTATGCACGCAACCGTACCGCGCTTACCGATGCACTAGCGGAGTACGGCTACACCTATGTTGAGCCGGATGGTGCATTCTACCTGTGGGTGAAGGCGCTGGAGCCCGATGCGAACGCTTTCTGCGAGCGCGCGAAGAAGTATGAGCTGCTCGCGGTGCCCTCGGACAGTTTTGGCATGCCGGGCTGGTTCCGCTTGGGCTACTGCGTGAGCTACGAGACCATCGTCAATTCGTTGCCTGCCTGGAAGCAGCTGGCCGACGAGTATCGTCAAAAGTAAAGCGCTCTGCTTACAATGTTTTACGTGAAACGGGGTTTGGTTTTAAGCCAGACCCCGTTGTCATGGACGTTGTGTCGTTGGGATGGAGCGGTTTTACGACCATCGAATGCTATGCGTACAATGAATATACGCGACGGCCATACCGGATAAGGAGACCCGATGCCCTACCTGCTTTCTTGTGATATCCATACTCATACGATGTTCTCTGCGCATGCGTATTCAACCATCGAGGAGAACGTATATTGGGCGGCAGAGCGCGGCCTTCAGGTGCTCGGTTCCGCCGATCATTTAAGCTCTATGGTTACGGCTTGCCCCAATGACCTGCGCAGTTACCAATTCTTTATCAACCAGGATATCTGGCCGCGCATTTGGAGCGGCGTGCTGGTGCTGCGTGGTGCCGAGGCCGATATCGTTTCGCTGGACGGAAGCTTGTTTGGCGAGGATATTCCCGTTTCGTTCGATATTGCCGGCGATTCGTATAGTCACCAGCATTCACTGTTCGAATTGGTGATGCGCAATTTGGATTATTTGGTGGCAAGCGTGCATAATCCGCAGTTTGCCGAAGGCGCGACGCTCGCCCAAACGACCCAGATGTACATCAATGCCCTGGAGCACCCCAAGGTGTTCATGCTTGGGCATACGGGTCGTTCGGGCGTGCCGTTCGATATCGATGAGGTGCTGCTGGCGGCCAAGGCCAAGCACAAGATCATTGAGATTAATAACCATAGTCTTGAGCACGGTGCCGACACTGAGCATTGGGTCGTATGCCGCAAGATTGCCGAGCGCTGCGCCGAGCTGGGCGTGGGTATTGGTGTGTCGACCGATGCCCACATTGGTATGGCCATTGGCAAGCTCGAGCACGCCCGCAAGTTGCTCGACGAGATTCACTTCCCGCTGGACCTGATCGTGACGCGCGACCGCGAGACGCTGCTGCGCGAGATGGCGGCAGCCGGCGTGTGCGATCTGCGCAATGGGATGTAGCGGAGTTTATAAACCAAGCGAAGGGGGCGGCCCAGGCGGGTCGCCCCCTTTCTTGTCCCAAAAATCTACTGAGGTTGGTTAGCGGCGTTCGAGGACCGCTACGGTTTCGGTGTGGTCGGTGTGAGGGAACATGTCGACGGGCGTGATCTTGAGCAGGCGATAGCCTCCGTCGAGAAGCTGATGCAGGTCGCGCTCTTGAGTCACGGGGTTGCAGCTGATATAGGTGATGCGGCGCGGCTTAAGCGCGCAGGCAGCTTCGAGGAACTCGGGGGTAGAGCCGGCGCGCGGCGGATCGATGGAAAGGACATCGACCCGCTCGTTGTTGTCGGCGGCATCTAGGATGTAGTCGGTGGCATCGTCAGCCATAAACCAAGCGCTGCGGGTGAGGCCGTTGAGCTCGGCATTGCGACGTGCATCGGCAATGCCCGCCGGGTTGCGCTCTACGCCGAGCAGCATGATGCCGATACCCTTGTTCTGGGCATCTTTAGCTGCGCAAAGACCGATGGTACCGCTGCCACAGTAGGCATCCATGAGCACATCGCCCTGGTGCAAATCCATGCCGTCGATAGCGAGCTGATAGAGCAGCTCGGTCTGTTGCGGGTTGGTCTGATAAAACGCGGTGGGGGAGATGTCCTGTCTCTTATACACATCTCCGAGCCCACGAGACGTAGAGGAA
>URWM01000024.1 GCA_900551655.1 uncultured Collinsella sp. | reverse complement strand
GACCTCGTGTGTGGCGCTGTCTGCGGGCATTACCGCGCTGCCGGGTGATACGGGAACGCCGGTTGCCGAGCAGCTCGCGCAGCTTTCAGGCAACCTTGGTATCGTACTTGCCGTGCTCTACCTAGAGAAATACCTGCTAACCATTTTGTGGTCGGTCGGCCTGGGCATCTTAATCCCGTTTGCGTTGGTGCTCTTTGCGGTGTCGCTCGGCATTCACGGGCGCTGGAGCACGAGCACTGTCCTGCGCCGTGTGGCGACGCGCGTGCTGGTGGTTGCCGTGATCGGCATGGCGCTCGTGCCCGCGAGCGTATGGGTGTCGCAGAAGGTCGATGAAACGTATCGCGTAAGTATTGAGCAAGCTGAGCAAAAGGCTGCGGACGCTGCGGACGCGGCCGACACCACAGACAAGTCAGCCGAGACCAGCTCAAAATCGAACAAGAAAAAATCCGAGACCACGGAGTCCAAAAACGTGCTCGAGCAGTTGACTGATGGGGCATCGAGCCTTGTTACGTCGGTGACCAGCGGCGCCAAGCAGATGACCGATGAGATCGTGCGGCAGGTGACCGATCTGATTGAAGGCGTCATCGTGATGATCGTGACTTCGTGCGTTATCCCGCTGCTGGTGCTCGTGGCGTTTCTGTGGCTGGGCCACACCCTGTTGGGGATCGATATCTCCGGTCCCGCGAACTATCTGACGGGCCGCTTTCTGAGTGCTCCGTCCAAGCACGCCAAAAAGGGCGGGCAGTCCAAGTAGCTAAAACAGCTGTATATACCGGGGAATACCGCCGAAGGGCGGCCGAGACACGTTCTCGGCCGCCCTATTGTTTGTTGAACACATGGTCTCTACGTCCGCGCCCGGCTCAAACGGTCAGCAATCATCCGTGAACGGTATTTGTTCAAAAAAGAACAAAGATAAACAAATAGTTGTTGCAGTTACTGTTCGAATGTGTTCAAATAAACATGAACAGTGAAGAACCGCACATTCAGATGCCCGGACCTGAACGCGATTCAACACTTCCAAACAGAAACTACGCACCTGCGTATCTCTCAAGGAGGATGTCATGAGGGTTGTAATCGCTTCCGATGCCGACGGTATGTCGATGAAGGAGTCCATCAAGGAGATGCTCATCGCCGACGGTCACGAGGTCGTCGACTATTCCGAGACCCCTGCCGCGGACTTTGTCGATTCCGCGACCGCCGTTGCCAAGGACCTGCTGGAGCACAAGGATTCCCAGGGCTTCGCATTCGATAAGTACGGCGTCGGCTCCTATATGGCCGCTGTCAAGATTAAGGGTATGGTCGTCGCCAACATTTCCGACGAGCGTTCCGCCTACATGACCCGCGAGCACAACGGCTCGCGCATGGTCACCATGGGCCCGGGCGTTGTGGGCACCGAGGTCGCCAAGAAGATCGCCCGCGAGTTCCTGCGCGCCCAGTACGCCGGCGGCCGTCACCAGATCCGTGTCGACATGCTCAACAAGATGGCCTAACGAGAGCCACCGAGAACTCGAACTTCTACCTCAACTTGTGAATTCAGACGAAAGGACGTTCTGATGAAGAAGACCATCGCAATCGGTTGCGACCATATCGTTACGGACGAGAAGATCTATCTGGCCGACCGCCTGGAGCAGGCTGGCTACAAGGTGCTCGACTGCGGCACCTACAGCCACACCCGTACGCACTATCCCATCTACGGTAAGGCCGTGGGCGAGGCTGTTGCCAGCGGCAAGGCCGACTTTGGCGTGGCCCTGTGCGGCACCGGCATCGGCATCACCAACGCCGTCAACAAAGTTCCCGGCGCCCGCTGCGCCCTGGTTCGCGACATGACCTCTGCCCTGTACGCTCGTCGCGAGCTCAACGCCAACATCGTGGGCTTTGGCGGCAAGATTACCGGCGAGTTCCTGATGGCCGATATCATGCTTGCCTTCCTGGAGGAGCCCTACGAGAAGACCCCCGAGCACGATGCCCTGATCGCCAAGATCGATGCCTGCAATAAGGCCGACGCCGAGGCTCAGGCTGACCCGCACTTCTTTGACGAGTTCCTCGAGAAGTGGGACCGCGGCGAGTACCACGATTAGCGGGTATCCGGTGTAATTAACTAGTCCGTTGACGGCTCGCGTTTCTGTGAGGGGGCGCGGGCCGGTTTTCTATCAGCCCTATTGACTTGGCGGGCTGTCGTAAGAAAGGGAAGGCTCCTATGGAGTTTGTTCTTGATAACGGTTCTATCCGCGTGGCACTGAGCACGGCGGGCGGGTCGTTCACTTCTATTACGGCCAACGGCCGTGAGTACCTGTGGCAGGGCGACCCGGCGGTGTGGTCGGGCCAGGCACCCATTTGTTTCCCGATCTGCGGCGGCCTTCGTGACGGTCGCGCAATGACCATGGGCGGCCGCGAGGTTAAGCTCGCCCGCCACGGCTTTGCTCGCAAGCAGGAGTGGAAACTCGAGGAACAGAGCGACAACATGGTTGCGCTGAGCCTAAGCTCTGCCGACCATGCCGAGTTGCTCGAGCAGTACCCGTATCCGTTTAAGATCGTTGCTCGTTACACGATCGATGCGGCAAAGGTGGCCGTTTCGTACGAGGTGACCAATGAGGGCACCGAGGATATGCCGTTCTTTGTGGGCGGTCACCCTGGCTTTAAGTGCCCGCTTGACGAGGGCGAGTCCTACGACGACTACGAGCTCCGTTTTGAGCAGCGCGAGGCCGCCGAGCTCTGTACTGCCGTTCCCTCGACGGGCCTGATTGATGTTGAGCATCGCAGCAAGAACCCGATGGTTGGCCATGACCTGCCGCTGACCCACGAACTCTTTGACTTCGCAGAGACCATCTTTGACGTGCTCGAGAGCCACGTGGTTACGCTTACCAAGAAAACCGAGGACAAGGGCGTGCGCCTGACGTTCCCCGATATGCCATACCTGATTGTGTGGAGCAAGCCCGAGGGCGACTTTGTGGCCGTGGAACCGTGGGGCGGCCTGTCCACCTGCTCCGACGAGGACGATATTCTGGAGCACAAGCGCGGCTGCCTGGTGGCCAAGCCGGGAGAGACCGTCACCCGCGGCTTTGAGATCGAGATCCTTTAACGAGCTATCGTATGTTTGGGGCGGGTTATGCCGCCCCGGAACAGGAGTTCAACATGATTCTGACCGTTACCATGAACCCGTCGATTGATACGCGCTATCAGCTCGACAAGCTGATCATCGACGATGTTAACCGTGTGACACCCGAAAAGACCGCTGGCGGCAAGGGCCTCAACGTGAGTCGCGTGCTGCTGCAGCTGGGTGACGACGTGCTCGCGACCGGCCTGCTCGGCGGCCACATGGGTGCCTATATGGCCGAGCTTATGGATGCCGACGGCGTCAAGAACGACTTTGTGCCTATTGCCGGTGAGACGCGCATTTGCTTGAATATTCTGCACGAGGGCAATCAGACCGAGCTGCTGGAGAGCGGCCCGCAGATCGCCCCGGCCGAGCTCGAGGCCTTTACGGCCAAGTTTGCCGAGCTTGCAGCGAAGGCGGACGTTGTGACGCTTTCGGGCTCGCTGCCGCGTGGCGTCGATGCCGGCTACTATGCCGAGCTCGTCAAGATCGCCGAGGAGGCGGGCGCCAAGGTGCTGCTCGATACCTCGGGTGCATCGCTGAAGGCCGCGCTGGAGTCCGACGCTAAGCCTGAGCTCGTAAAGCCCAACCTGACCGAGATTAACGGCCTGCTGGGTACGTCCTTTACGACCGATGATGTCGATGCCCTGCGCGAGGCGCTTGCCGCCGATGACCGTTTTGCCGGTATTCCCTGGGTTGTCGTTTCGATGGGCGCTGCCGGTTCGGTGGGCTTCCATGAGGGCCGCGCGTTCCGCGCCAAGACGCCCGCGATTGCGGCTGTGAACGCGACGGGTTCCGGCGACTCGACCATCGCCGGCTTTGCGCATGCCATTGCTGCTGGTGCCGACGACGTCACGGTGCTCAAGACCGCCAATACCTGCGGCAAGCTCAACGCCATGGATCCCAAGACCGGCCACCTGGTCATGGATCGCTGGGACGAGATCTACAACAGCGTTGAGGTCGTAGAGTTGTAGCGGTTGCGACTCCTAATAGAATGAGCGTGGATAATCTCCCGCTTTTGGTGCCCATACGAGCTCAAAGTGGGAGATTTTCCACGCTCGAGTCATTAGTCGTCGGGGACGTTCTTTAATGACTAGTCGTTTAAGAACGTCCCCAATGACTACATTCAAAAACGGCGCCCGTCGGCGATGTTGCCGGCGGGCGCCGTTGTCGTGTGGGTGGCTATGTCGTGGGGACTGCCGTTGAGCGTCCGGGTCTGTGCTCTACAGCGAGTCGATAAAGCGCTGCTGGGCGGCGCGTCCTGCCTCGTTCCACTTAAAGACGCCGGCGTTGTCGAGCACGTGGCCAAACACCACGCCGACCTCCTCGTGCAGGATATCGATGGCGTTGTCGGCCGTAAGCTCGTCGGCGCGGCGAGCAAAGACGTCCTCGGCCCACGCGGCATGGCTGCGACAAAGATCATCGACCTCGAGCGCACCGGCAAGATCGTAGCTGGCATCGACCTTGGCTGCCAGCAGGTGCTCGCGGACAGCGCCGAGCTCGGGAACCAAACGTGGCGGCAAAATCGCCAGGCCCATGACCTCGATCAGGCCGATGTTCTCCTTCTTAATGTGGTGGTACTCGGCATGCGGGTGGAACACGCCCAGCGGATGCTCGTCGGTCGTGATGTTGCAGCGAAGCGCCAGGTAGGCCTCGTAGATTTCGCCGCCGGCATTTCCGCGAGAGTCGACGCGGCGGATGACGGGCGTCACGGTGTTGTGCGCCACGCCATCGGCTGTGTACGCGATGACGCCCACAGACTCATCGGTCCACTCGCGCCAGGCGAGGATAATCTTCTCGGCAGCGTCGAGCAGCTGAGCGCGGTCATGCGAGCGCAGGCGCAGCACCGAGAGCGGCCACTGCAGCACGGTACCGCTGACCTGGTCAAAGCCGGGCACGCTAAACTGCGAGACCTCAGCGGCGTGCATCATGGGGAACTCGTGTGCGCCGCCCTGGAAGTGGTCGTGCGATAAGATCGAGCCGCCCACGATGGGCAGGTCGGCGTTGGAGCCAATAAAGTAGTGCGGGAACAGGTCCACAAAATCGAGCAGGCAGGTCAGACCCTTGCGGTCGACGTGCATCGGACGATGCTCGGAGCTCATGGCAATGCAGTGCTCGTTAAAGTACGCGTACGGGCTGTACTGGAAACCCCAGCGCTCGCCGTCGAGCTGGACGGGGATAACGCGCAGATTCTGGCGGGCGGGGTGAGCGCCACCGTCGGCTGCGGCGAAGCGTCCGGGATAGCCCTCGTTTTCGATGCAGAGCTGGCAGGCGGGATACTTCTCGCCCGTGTTTTTGGCGGCACCGGCCGCGGCAATATCGCGCGGGTCCTTCTCAGGCTTGGACAGGTTGATGGTGATCTCCAGGTCGCCCCAGTTGGTGGGGGTGCTCCATTTGATATTGCGCGCGATGGCGGCGCGGCGCACGTAGCCGGCGTCGCAGCATAGACCGTAGAACCAGTCGGTTGCGGCGCGGGGCTCGTTGACACCAATGCGGCCGTTGAATTCCTCGTTTACAACCGAAGGCCTCGGCATCAGCACGCCCATGATGCGCATGGCGATGCGGTCGCGGCCCGATGCCGTGTCCTCGGCGGCACCGTTGACAACGGCGGCCTCGGAAAGCGCGGCAAGCGTGCCCTCCAGGTCAAAATCGGGGAGCGTATCGGGGTGCAAGAGCGAAATCTTCTCGGTCCGTAGTGCCCAATCCATGTCGAGTGCGGGGCCCGTGGCGCCGATACACTCCAAAATGGTGTTGTAGGCCCAGATGCGATCGTCCTGTCCGATCATCGATCGGTGAATAGCGTACTCGATCAGGTTCTGCGCGGCCTTGCGTACGTCAGTCATTACAGCCATGCCGCGTAAGCCCCCTTGTCAGAAATCGCGTAGTGGCGGGCAGAGCCCTCGCCCAGCCAGCCGTTCATCTTGGCAATGAAGGTGTCGACCAGATCGAGCGGCACGAAGGCCTGGATGGTACCGCCAAAGCCGCCGCCGTGAATACGAACGGCGCCACGGCCGTCGAGCACATGCTCGGCAAGAGCAAGTGCGTACATGGAAGGCTGCTCGGCACCCAGTTTGGCAACAACATTCTGCAGGTACATGGCGGAGCTGGCGCCGGACTCGCGCGTCAGGACTAGGAACTGGTCAATGTCGCCGGCGTTCAGAGCTGCCCAGCGCTTGTCGACCAGACCGTTCTCGTACCAGTAGTGAACGGCGCGCAGGCAGGCACGGTCGCCCAGCTTGGCACGCAGCTCGGGGAGCTTGGCGTCAAAGTCGGCAACGTTTACCTCGCACAGGCGTGCCTTACCAAACTCGGCGGCGACGTCCTGCATCTCGCGCGGAACGGCGGCGTAGTCGTCGGTGGCGGCCACGTGGTCGGTGCCCACTTTAACGAGCACAAGCGCATAACCGTGATCCTCAAAGTTGAGTTCGAGCTTCTGGGTCTTGGGCTGGGCCTGATCCTCAAAGTCCATGTAGGCGAGTCCGCCCAAGCAAACGGCAGCCTGGTCCATCAGACCGCAGGGCTTGCCGTAATAGTTGTTCTCGGTGCGCTGGCTCATCTGAGCGAGCGTGACGGGCTCGATGGCGGGTGCGTCCCAGAGGGTTTCCATGGCGCGACCGTATGCCGCCTCGACAGCAGCAGAGCTCGAAAGGCCGCCGCCCGAGGGGACAGAGCAGGTGAAGGCGAAGTCGAAGCCCTGGGGCTCAACGCCCAGAGCAGCGATTTCGTGGGCCATGCCGCGGACGAGGCTCGCAGACGTGCCCTTCTCGGACTCTTGAATACCCAGCGTGTCGAGCGTGATCTCAAACGTGGGATAGCCCTCGTCGGCGACGCGAATCTTGTTGGAGTCGGTTGCCACGGCGATGCCGTCAACGGCGACATCGAGCGAGCCGGCGATAACGTGGCCGCCCTCGTGGTCGGTGTGGTTGCCACTGATCTCGGAGCGGCCGGGCGCGTGCACATAGAGCACCTGGCGATCGCCGATGGGCCCAAACTCCTCCTCAAACAGCTTGGTGAGCGTGGCGAGTGTCTTTTCGTCGGGGGTGGTCATCGGAGTCCTTTCCTTGGCACGTACGGGTAAGTTTTGCGCCGTTATGAGTACGTTAACAACTTGAAGCGGCATGAACCAAGTGTTCACGATGCCGCACGTTACGGGCTATGTTAACGTACTCATAACACAACTCTTGTCACTTTTTGAGAATCTGGTAATCGGTAGAAATTCAGCCGTGAACGGTATTGCCGTATGGACTTATAAAGCAGAAGAGATGCGGATTGAAAAAGTAGAGTACGTTAACATGCGTCCGACGATAGCGGGCCTCGGCGCGGGCTAAACTCCTGCCCGGGCCGGCATTCACGCTATTCAGATCTCGCAAGGGTGAAGGTGATCCTGTGGCAAGGCGCCCGTCCAACGATACCAGTTCGCGTCCGGTCTCCATGGCTGACGTCGCCCGCGCTGCCGGCGTTTCGCAGCAGACGGTTTCGCGCGTCGCCAACGGCTTGCCCAACGTTAACGAGCAGACGCGCCAGCGCGTGCAGGCTGCTATGCAAGAGCTCGGCTTTCGTCCGAGTTATGCCGGTCGCTCGCTGCGCGACGGCCGTTACCATTCGGTCGGCCTATGCATCAACGATGTCACCAAGTTTGGCAACCTCTCAATGATCGACGGCATCGCCAGCGCTGCTCGCGAGCATAATTGCGCCATCACGCTGGTCGAGATGTCCAAGACCGAGGAGTTTTCGCTTGCCGAGGCAACGCGTCGTATGGCAGCGCTGCCCGTGGACGGCATTATCATCGGCATGAGCCGCATGGCGCCCGATTTTGAGACGTTTGATCCACTGCCGGGCATTGGCACGGTCATCGTTACCATGTACGCGCACCCGCGGGTGACCACGGTCGACTCCGATCATTACGGCTGCTCGCTCTTGCTTATGGATCACCTGTTTGAGCTGGGTCACGAGCAAATTCGCTATATTGGCGGCCCGTCGTTCTCGGTCGACGAGCAATTTCGTCGCGCCGGTTGGCAGGATGCACTCGAGCGTAAACACATCGAGCCGGCTGAGCCGCTCGAGGGCGACTGGTCTGCCAACAGCGGTTACGAAGCCGGCAGGTACCTGGCCGAGCATGACCGCAGTATGACGGCGATTTACGCGGCAAACGATCAGATGGCAAATGGCGCGATTGCCGCGCTGCGTGATAGCGGCCTGCGCGTGCCCGAGGACGTGAGCGTGGTGGGCGTCGATGATTCGCTCGATGATTTTGTAGCACACAACGAGCTCACGACCGTGCGATTCGATCTACATCAGCGCGGACGCGAGGTATTCGAGCATGCGGTTCCCGAGGCGGGTACGGCGGGCAAAACCGTTGCCATTCGTATTCCCGGCCAGCTCATCATTCGACATAGCACAGCGATGCTGCGCGCATAGTTTGTGCAGGTCAACGGCAGTATATTCCGCCTCAATTACAATCGGTAAGGATGCTGACGGATAGCCGTGGCTATGAAGGCGAGTGTTATGATAGACGGGTTCTTTTGTCTATCTAGGAGGCTTTGCCTGATGGAGATCACCAAGGATATCCGCTACATCGGTGTCGACGATCACGACATTGACCTGTTCGAGGGCCAGTACGACGTGTCCGAGAACGGTATGGCATACAACAGCTACGTTATCTTGGGCGAAAAGATCGCTGTCGCCGATTCAGTCGACGGCGGTTTTGTTGACGAGTGGCTCGGCAACCTCGAGGCCGCGCTTGACGGCCGTACGCCCGACTACCTGGTCGTCCATCACATGGAGCCCGATCACTCCGCCGGTATCGCCGCCTTTATGGAGCGCTATCCCCAGGCACAGATTGTGGCCAGCATGGGCGCCTTCCGCATGATGGTCAACTACTTTGGCACCGACTACCCCGAGCGCAAGATGGTCGTCAAAGAGGGCGACGTGCTCGACCTGGGTGGCCACAGCCTAACGTTTGTCGGCGCCCCCAACGTGCACTGGCCCGAGGTAATCTTCTCCTACGAGTCTACCGACAAGGTGCTCTTTAGTGCCGACGGCTTTGGCAAGTTCGGCGCCAACGACATCGAGGATCCCGAGGGCTGGGCGTGCGAGGCGCGCCGCTACTACTTTGGCATCGTCGGTAAGTTCGGCAAGTTCGTGCAGGCCGTGCTCAAGAAGGCCGCCGACCTGGACATCCAGATCATCTGCCCGCTCCACGGCCCCGTACTGACCGAGAATCTGGGCTATTACCTCGACACCTACAACACCTGGTCGAGCTATCAGCCCGAGGACGAGGGCATCACGATTGCCTATGCGAGCGTGTACGGCCATCTGAAGGCCGCCGTTGAGGAGCTTGCATCTGCGCTCGAGGCCCGCGGCCAGAAGGTTTCCGTCTTTGACTTGGCTCGCGACGACATGGCCGAGGCCGTTGAGGATGCGTTCCGCTATGACCGTCTGGTGCTCGCCTCCATCACCTATCAGGGCGAGATCTTCCCGTTCATGAGCACCTTTATCCACACGCTCGCCGAGCATGCCTACCAGAACCGCACCGTGGCGCTCGTCGAGGCCGGCTCCTGGGCGCCCACCGCTGCCAAGGTTATGACTAAGGAGCTCGAGGGTATGAAGGACATCACCCTGGCGCAGAACAAGGTGACCGTGCTGGGCTCGCTCAACGACGCCTCGCGCGCTCAGATCGAGGTTCTCGCCGACGAGCTGTCCAAGTAGCGACACATTCACTTCTGATGCTCAACCACCACAAAGGAGACCTTTGTGGTGGTTTTTGTTTAAGCGCCGGCGATGACGAGGGCTGGACGTGAGCTGTCAGTGGCCTCGGCGATCGAGGTGGCGACGGCATGGTCGGGGTCACGGTCCATCACGATGGAGTCGACATCGGCAAGCTCGGCAAAGCGGTACATGCCGCGTCCGTTAACCTTGCTGGCGTCCATGAGGGCGACGTTTTGATGGGCCGCGGCGATCATAGCCGTTTTGGTCTCGGCCATTTGGGGAAAGTCGGTCGTAAAGCCGCAGCGGGGGACAAAAGCGCCGGGACACATGACGGCAAGGTCGGCGTGGACCATTTGGAGCGCCTGCATGGTAAGTGGACCGTACAGATAGCGATGACCTTTGCGCAGTGCCCCACCCAGCATGACGACATCGACCGAGGGCATGCTCTCGTCGATATAATCGGCGATGGTAATGTCGGCCGTGATGACGGTGATGCCGTCGCGCTGATCGAGGAGCCGGACGAACTCGAGCGCCGTGGTGCCCGAGTCGACAAGCAGCGTGTCGCCATTGCCGACGAGCTCGATGGCGCTTTGCGCGATGGCCTGCTTGGCGGCGACGTTGACATTGATGCGGCGATCCTGCGTGGAGACGGTCAGACGTTTGTGGAGTGATACGGCACCGCCGTGCGTGCGGCGCAGCTTGCCTGCTTCGGCGAGCGCGTCCAGGTCGGCGCGGGCGGTGACGGAGGACACGCCAAAGGTCTGGGCGATTTCTGCTACCTGCACCGAGGCATTATGCTCGAGCATTTCCATAATGGCGGTACGGCGTTCGTCGGCAAAAGCACGGTTGGTGGCTTGGGCCATGCTTGCTCCATTCTCGGCATTATTTGCAGGAATTGTGTTGAGTCCATTTTCGTTCATTTTCTTTTTGAGTAAGAAAACGCCTTTCGATTACTTATCTTTTCTATAAAAGAAAGACGCTGAACGCCCAAAATTCAATATCGAATACGCCCACTCGGCTCCAATTCCTTCCGTTTACTTTTCAAAAACGACTGTATTGACCTGCATGGGCTCAATATCTCGCACATGCAAAGCCGCTGAATTTCATACAATGAGCGCAGCAAAACGCAAGGTAAAACGCCTTGCGGACACGTACGCCCGATGTCCAGATGCGGGCGAGGGAGAGGAGCAAACGCTCATGGCACTTGTTACCACCGAAAAGATGCTCAAGGACGCTCAGGCCGGTCATTACGCCGTCGGCGCGTTCAACGTCGAGAACCTCGAGTTTGTTATGGCCGTTCTGGCTGCTGCCGAGGAGACCAAGTCCCCCGTCATCATGCAGACCACCCCGGGCACCATCAAGACCGCTGGTCTGGACTACTTCTACGGCATGGTCAAGGCTGCCGCCGAGCGCGCTTCCGTGCCCGTCGCCCTGCACCTCGATCACGGCGATGGCTATGACCGCTGCATGCAGGCTTTCCGCACGGGCTACACCTCCGTCATGATCGACGGTTCGCACGAGTCCTTCGAGGACAACATCGCCCTGACCAAGTCCGTCGCCGACGCTGGCCGCGCCATGGGCGTGCCCGTCGAGGCTGAGCTCGGTAAGGTTGGCGGCAAGGAGGACGACGGTCCCGCGGTTGAGGGCGAGAGCCCCTACACCGATCCGGCCGAGGCCAAGGAGTTCGTCGAGCGCACCGGCTGCACCTCCCTCGCTATTGGCGTCGGCACCAGCCACGGTGTCTACACCGCTACGCCGCATATTGAGCAGTCCGTCGTCAAGGCTATCCGCGACGCTGTCGACGTGCCGCTGGTTCTGCACGGCACTTCCGGTGTGCCTGATGAGCAGGTCGCCGAGGCTGTGAAGAACGGCATCTGCAAGGTCAACTACGCCACCGAGCTGCGTCAGGCCTACACCAAGGGCTTCATGGCCTACATGGCCGAGAACCCTGCCTGCTTCGATCCCAAGAAGCCGGCCAAGGAGGGCATGCGTGAGATCACCGAGCTGGTTAAGATCCGCATGACCAACCTCAACTCTGTGGGCAAAGCAGAGTAACAGCAAGGGTACTCCGATCCCACCGGACGGTTTGGGCGGGTCCCCGTACTTAGTTTCCAAAACGTCCTCGCGCATGAAGGCCCCCGTTGTCTCGCTTCTTCGAAGCGTTGACAACGGGGGCCTTCGCGCTGCGGAATGATTTTGGAAACTAAGTACGGGGACCCGCCCAAACCGTCCTGCTCA
>URWM01000023.1 GCA_900551655.1 uncultured Collinsella sp. | reverse complement strand
CTACACCTAAGCCTTCGTCGGCAGCGTCAGATGTGTATAAGAGACAGGAATACAAAACCATCACCCGGCCGGACGGCTCGGAGCAGCAGCTCGCCGTATATGACGGGAAATGCCGCTTCTGGATGGAGGGCATTTACGACAGCCTGCCGGACACCGCGGAAAAGCGCGCGGAGGAGTGCAGTCTGCCGGTCAAAATCGACCGCCGCGCGGACGGCACGGTGAGCGTCGGCACGCAGTCGCTCGTACCGTGGGAGACCGATTACGGCAAGCTGGAAATGATGGCCGACGTTTACCTGAACTATCTGGCGCAGGTGTTCAACCTGCCGGATGACGGGTTCGTCAGAACAAAGCTGGCGTTCGGCGGCGAGAGCGCGGAACATGACGGCGTGATGACCGCTGAGGAACGGGAAACCGTCCGATAATATCAAAAAATCACCATTAAGGAGACAATAAATGAAAGAAGTATTACTGCTCAAGTGCGGCGAGATCGTGCTCAAGGGTCTCAACCGAAAGACCTTCGAGGACCGTCTGCTGAAAAACCTCAAGCGCCGCATGGCGCACGTTGCGGACTGCGAGATTTCCATGCGTCAGTCGGTCGTTTATGTGGAGATCCCGGACGACGCAGACGCAGATGCCGTCATGGAATGCGCAAGCCGTGTGTTCGGCTTCGCGACCATCTCCCGCGCGGCGGTCTGCCCGGAAAAGACGCTCGAGAGCGTCATTGCGACCGCAAAGGACTATCTCGCGGCCAATTTCGCGGCGGCAAAGACCTTCAAGGTCGAGACCAAGCGCGGCGACAAGAAGTTCCCGATGACCTCGACCGAGATCAGCCAGCACGTCGGCGGCGAGCTCGCCGACCTGTTCCCGGAGGTTCGCCCGGATATGCACCATCCCGACCTTGTCGTCAATGTCGAGATGCGCGAGAAGTATGCCTTCGTTCATGCAGGCCCGGTCCCGGGCGCAGGCGGCATGCCGATCGGTTCGAACGGCCGCGCGGCGCTGCTGCTCTCCGGCGGCATCGACTCTCCGGTCGCGGGCTGGATGATGGCCAAGCGCGGTCTGGAGCTTGTCGGCATCCACTTCTTCAGCTACCCGTATACCTCCGAGCGGGCCAAGGAAAAGGTGCTCGAGCTCGGCCGCAAGCTGACCGCATGGTGCGGCCGCATGAGCGTCATGGTCGTGCCGTTCACGAAAATTCAGGAGGAGATCCGCGACAAGTGCCACGAGGAGCTGTTCACGCTCGTCATGCGCCGCTTCATGATGCGCATTGCGGAGAAGGTCGCGGTCGAGTACGGCTGCGGCGCGCTCATCACCGGCGAGTCGCTCGGTCAGGTCGCGAGCCAGACCATGCCGGCGATGGCCGTCACCGGCGCGGTATGCGAGCTGCCGGTATTCCGTCCCTGCATCGGCATGGACAAGGAGGAGATCGTCCGCATCGCGCGAAAGATCGACACGTTCGAGACCTCGATCCTGCCGTATGAGGACTGCTGCACCGTCTTTACGCCCAAGCACCCGAACACCAAGCCAAAGATGCCGAAGATTCTCGAGGCGGAGAGTAATCTGGATGTGGAGACGCTCGTGGACGAGGCGGTCAAGGGCGTGGAGATTGTACACCTGCCGTGAGAAAGTCTAAGGGGGACGCTGTCCCCCTTAGATACCGATTTGGTTCCCGAGGAAACCAAATCGGATAACCCCCTCTCGTCCGCACGGCGGACGAGGCCGCGCCGCTGCGGCGCGGGCAGCGGAATAAAAGCGCGGCAGAGCTGCGCTTTTATCGAGAATCATATGGCGGCGCGTGCGCGCGCTGCCGATACCCACGAAGGAGAAATTACAGTGAACGCAGAACTTATTGCAGTCGGAACAGAGATCCTGCTCGGCGACATCGTGAACACGGATGCGCAGCTGATCTCGCAGGGCCTTTCCGAGCTGGGCATCAACGTATTTTACCAGACGGTCGTCGGCGACAACCCGGCCCGTCTGCGCCATGTCATCGAGACCGCGCGCGACCGTGCGGACATCATCATCACCACCGGCGGCCTCGGGCCGACGCTCGACGATCTGACCAAGGAGACTCTTGCGACGGTTTTCGGCAAGAAAATGGCGCTGCATCAGCCGTCGCTCGACCGTCTGACCGAGTTTTTCAACAAAATTGGACGTGAAATGACCAAAAACAACGAAAAACAGGCGTGGCTGCCCGAGGGCTGCACCGTGTTCACCAATCTCTGGGGCACGGCGCCCGGCTGTGCCTTTGAGGCCTACGGCAAGCACGTTCTCATGCTGCCCGGCCCCCCGCGCGAGTGCAACCCGATGTGGAAGGAATGCGCGATGCCGTATCTGTACAAGCTGGCGGGCGGCTGCATCGTTTCGCACAACATCCGCGTATTCGGTCTGGGCGAGAGCAGCATGGAGCACATCCTGCACGACATGATGGAGAAGAGCAAGAACCCGACCATCGCGCCTTACGCAAAGACGTCCGAGTGCTTCGCACGCGTCACCGCCAAGGCGGACACGACCGAGGAGTGCGAGAAGCTGCTCGAGCCGGTGGTCAGGGAGATCGTCGAGCTGCTCGGCGACGACGTATACGGCGTGGATGTCGACTCGCTCGAACAGGTCGTCGGCGACGGTCTGCGTGCGAAGGGTCTCAAGCTCGCTGTCGCGGAAAGCTGCACGGGCGGCCTGCTCTCCAAGCGTATCACGGATATCCCCGGCTGCTCGGACTATTATCTCGGCGGCGTGTGCTCCTACGCCAACGAGGTCAAGATGAACGTGCTCGGCGTCAGAAAGGAAACGCTCGACACGGTCGGCGCAGTCTCCGCAGAGACCGCAGAGCAGATGGCGGCGGGCGTGGCGAAGGCGCTCGGCGCGGATATCGGCGTGGGCATCACGGGCATCGCGGGCCCGGGCGGCGGCACCGAGGACAAGCCGACCGGTCTGGTCTATATCAGCGTGTGGTACAACGGAAAGTTCTTCACGCGCAAGACCAATTCCTCCTTCGGCCGCGACCGCGTCAGAATGCAGGCGGCGAGCACGGCGCTCGATCTGATCCGCCGTCATATTTTATAAACACTTTGTCGGTAATTTGTACGTTTTCTCGACATTTCCCGGCAAACACTGTGTAAAGCGAACAAAAAATAAAAAAGAAAAGTCCGGTGATTGTGTAAAATTGCTGGACTTTTCTTTTTTATTGCGTTATACTGGATATGTCTAAAGAGGAAAAGGGAACTGCTGAGAAACTGGAAAAAACGGAAAATGTTTCCGAAATCCACTGCTTCCGGCAGAGAAAATAAGGGAGAGATGCAGTATGAGGAAGAAATCCGCATCCCCGGCCATAGAGAAGCGCAGCGAGCTTTTCTACTCGGGCAGGGATTGCCGAGCTTATGACTACATGGGCGCACACCCCTTCGTGCAGGACGGCGAGCAGGGATACCTGTTCCGCGTGTACGCGCCGGAGGCGGCGAATGTGTCGGTCATGGGTGAGTTCAACGGCTGGGACCGGGAAGCCGATTACATGACCCGCGACGAGCAGGGCATCTGGGAGAAATTTATTCCGAATATCGCGGAATATACCGCGTACAAGTACAGCGTATGGGCCAAATCGGGCGACGTTTTCGACAAGTCCGACCCGTATGGCTTCCACTTCGAGACCCGCCCGGGCAACGCCACCAAGGCATATGATATCGGCGGCTACGAATGGGGCGACGACAGCTGGCTCCAGTGGCGCAAAAACCACCTGCCGTATTCCAGTCCGGTCAACATCTACGAGTGCCATCTCGGCTCGTGGAAGATGCACGAGGACGGCAACTTCTATTCCTACCGCCAGCTCGCGGACGAGCTCGTTCCCTATGTCAAGGAAATGGGCTATACGCATATCGAGTTCATGCCGCTGACCGAGTATCCGTTCGACGGCTCGTGGGGCTATCAGGTCATCGGCTATTTCGCCGCGACCAGCCGCTACGGCACGCCGAAGGATCTCATGTACCTGATCGACAAGGCGCATCAGGCCGGTCTCGGCGTCATCATGGACTGGGTTCCGGCTCACTTCCCGAAGGACGGCTGCGGTCTGGTCGAGTTCGACGGCTCGCATCTGTACGAGTACGCCGATCCGCTCAAGATGGAGCACAAGGAATGGGGCACGCGCGTGTTCGACTATGGCAAGACCTCGACGCGAAACCTGCTGTTCTCGTCCGCGATGTTCTGGATCGAGAAGTTCCACATGGACGGCCTGCGCGTAGACGCGGTCGCGTCCATGCTGTATCTGGACTACAACCGCCAGAATGAATGGCGGCCGAACATCCACGGCGGACGCGAGAATCTCGAAGCGGTCGACTTCCTGCGCCTGCTCAACGAGTACATACTGACCGATCATCCGGACGTCATGATGATCGCGGAGGAGTCTACCGCGTGGCCGATGGTCACGAAACCCGGCTATGACGGCGGTCTGGGCTTCAACTTCAAGTGGAATATGGGCTGGATGAACGATATGCTGTGCTACTGCTCGGCCGACCCGTTCTTCCGCAAGGACATGCACGACAAGATCACGTTCTCGTTCATGTATGCCTTCTCCGAAAACTATATCCTGCCGCTCTCGCATGATGAGGTCGTGCACGGCAAGTGCTCGCTCATCGGCCGCATGCCGGGCGACTGGTGGCGCCAGTTTGCCGGCCTGCGCACGCTGGCCTTCTACCAGATGACACACCCCGGTGCCAAGCTCAACTTTATGGGCAACGAGATCGGCCAGTTTATCGAGTGGCGCTACTACGAGTCCATCCAGTGGTTCCTGACCGAGGAGTACGAGACTCACAAGCATCATCAGGCGTTTATTAAGGCGCTCAACCACCTGTACACCGCCGAGCCCGCCCTGTACGAGCGCGGTTACACCGACGACGGCTTTACCTGGATCGATGCGGACAACTCCAAGCAGTCCATCGTGAGCTTTGTGCGCCAGGGCGAGGACATCGACGACGACCTGGTGATCCTGATCAACTTTGACCCGGCGAGCTACGAGAGCTTCCGCGTGGGCGTGCCGCGCGAGGGTGACTGGGAGGTCATCTTCGATTCCGACCGTCCCGAGTTTGGCGGCAGCGGCTATGCCGGTGATGAGCCCTACACCTGCTCGAGCGAGCCCTATCCCTGGAACGGGCAGATGGACTCTATCGAGATTAAGGTGCCCGGCCTGGCTGGCGTGGTGCTTAAGCGCCGCGGTCCCAGCAGCTATAAGCCGCCGGTGGTTGAGGAGCCCAAAGCTGCGACCAAAAAGCGCACATCCTCGGTAAAGCCCAAGCCTGCGGCAGCCAAGAAGGCTCCGACCAAGGCAAAGGCTAGGACGACCAAGACCAAGGCTGCCGCAAAGCCTGCTGCTAAGGCTACCGCGGCCAAGAAGCCGACTGCCAAAAAGGCCGCTACCAAGGCCAAGTCTGCTTCTGCTAAGTCGTCTGCCAAGGATGCGTAACAAAGCCGTTACAGCTGTAATTACGCGCCCCGCGAGGGCGTAGGATACAAGACATAACCGTTCCGGGAGAAACATCCCCGGGGGAAAGGAACGTATGAATAAGATCTTCGACAACAAGCAGGAGTTTACCGAGCTCTATCGCGATGCCGTCATGAGCATCAGCGGCAAGAGCGTCGAGGCCGCCAGCGACCTGGACCGCTTTAACGCCCTGGCCAAGCTCGTGGCCGAGAAGGCACGCACCGTTGCCACCAAGAGTGACGCCCGTGTGACCGCCGAAGGCAAGAAGCGCGTGTACTACTTCTCGATCGAGTTTTTGATCGGCCGCCTGCTCGACAACTACCTGCTCAACTTTGGCGTGCGCGACATGGTCGCCGAGGCGCTCGACGACATGGGCTTTGACCTGTCCGTCATCGAGAACCAGGAGCCCGATCCGGCCCTGGGCAACGGCGGTCTGGGCCGTCTGGCCGCATGCTTCCTGGATTCCATGGCAGCCGAGGGCATTGCCGGCTACGGCAACGGCATGCGCTACCGCTACGGCCTGTTTAAGCAGGAAATCGTTAACGGCAGCCAGGTCGAGGCTACCGACGAGTGGCTCACCCACGGCTATCCCTGGGAGGTCCGTCGTCAGGACAAGGCCGTGACCATTAAGTTTGGTGGCCACGTCGAGGGCTTTGAGGAGAACGGCCGCACGTTCTACCGCACGGTGGACACGCAGGACATCCTGGCTGTCCCCTACGACATCCCCGTCGTGGGCTATGCCGGCGAGACCGTCAACAAGCTGCGCGTCTGGGCCGCCGAGCCGGTCGAGGAGCACTTCGATCTGGAGGCCTTCAACCGCGGCGACTATGCCCTGGCCGACGCCGAGCGCGCCGAGGCCGAGGCCATCAGCGCCATCCTCTACCCCAACGACGCCGGCGAGCATGGCCGTCTGCTGCGTCTGAAGCAAGAGTACCTGTTTGTCTCGGCCGGCATCTACAGCCTGCTCGACACCTTTGAGAAGGAGCACGGCGAGAACTGGGAGCTGCTGCCGCAGTTTGTTGCCATCCATACCAACGACACGCACCCCGCCATGTGCGGCCCCGAGCTCATGCGCATTCTCATCGACGAGAAGAAGCTCGAGTGGGATGACGCCTGGAACATCGTGACGCAGGTCGTGAGCTACACCAACCACACCATCCTGCCCGAGGCTCTGGAGAAGTGGCCCATCGGCACGTTCTCCAAGCTCCTCCCGCGCGTGTACCAGATCATCGACGAGATCAGCCGTCGTTGGCACGAGTCGTTCGACACCACGCAGGAGGGCTGGCAGGAGCGTCTGCGCCAGACCGCCATCCTGTGGGACGGCGAGATTCGCATGGCCAACCTGTCCGTGATCTGCAGCCACAGCGTCAACGGCGTGGCCAAGATCCACTCCGACATCATCAAGAACATCGTGCTCAAGGACTTCTATGCCCTGACGCCCGAGAAGTTCAACAACAAGACCAACGGAATCTCGCACCGTCGCTTCTTTGCCGAGGCCAACCCCACCTATGCCAAGCTCGTGACCGAGGCCATTGGCGACGGCTGGCTGAAGGACGCTTTTGAGTTGGAGAAGCTCAAGGAGTTCCAGAACGACACCGAGTTCCTGAAGGCCGTGGGTGCCTCCAAGCGTGCCAACAAGGAGCGCCTGGCCGCCTACGTTAAGGCCGAGACCGGTCTGGTCATTGACCCCAACACCGTCTTCGATGTTCAGGTAAAGCGCTTCCATGCCTACAAGCGCCAGCTCATGAACATCATGAAGGTGATGGACATCTACAACCGTCGCATCGCCGATCCCAACTTCCACGTGACGCCGACGACCTTTATCTTTAGCGGCAAGGCGGCCTCGAGCTACACCTTTGCCAAGGAGACCATTCGACTCATTAACTCCGTGGCCGATGTCATCAACAACGACCCGCGCGTCAACGAGGTCATGAAGGTCTGCTTTATCCCCAACTTCCGCGTGAGCAACGCCCAGCTCATCTACCCCGCCGCCGAGATCTCTGAGCAGATCTCCACGGCCGGCAAGGAGGCCTCGGGCACGTCCAACATGAAGCTCATGATGAACGGCGCCATTACGCTGGGCACCCTCGACGGCGCCAACATCGAGATCGCCGACCTGGCCGGCCGCGAAAACGAGGCCATCTTTGGCCTGACCGCCCCCGAGGTCGAGCAGCTCTGGGCATCCAACAGCTACTTTGCGTGGGATACGCTCAACAACGATCGCGACCGTCTGGGCCGCGTGATGGACGAGCTCAAGGACAACACCTTTGCGGGTCTTTCGGGCAACTTCGAGAGCATCTACAACGAGCTCATGAACAACAACGACCCCGACCTGGTCATGGCGGACTTCCGCAGCTACGTGGATGCGTGGGAGAAGCTCACGGGCAGCTATGGCGACAAGGAGACCTGGAACCGCAAGGCCCTGCTCAACACCGCCTCGAGCGGCTGGTTCTCGAGCGACCGCACCATTCGCGAGTACCGCGACGAGATCTGGCACGCGTAAAGGCGCGCGAGCTCCCTTATGCCAGCACGGCATTACTCGACGGGCGTGACGTTGCGCCACGCCCGTCGCTAATGGGTTTAGGAACATCGATGACAGAAGGAGAAATCGATGAGTAAGAAAGAATGCATCGCGATGCTCCTCGCAGGAGGACAGGGCAGCCGATTGGGGGCACTCACCCAAAAGATCGCTAAGCCGGCGGTTAGCTTTGGTGGCAAGTTCCGCATTATCGACTTTTCGCTGTCCAACTGCTCCAACTCGGGCATCGACACGGTGGGCGTTCTGACGCAGTATCGCCCCTACCTGCTGCATGCCTATGTGGGCTCCGGCGAGGCTTGGGACCTGGACAGCCGCGACGGCGGCGTGTCGATCCTGCCGCCGTACGAGACGCAGACCGGTGGCGCCTGGTATGCGGGCACGGCCGACGCCATTACGCAGAACCTCGACTACATCAAGGCCAACGACCCCAAGTACGTCCTGATTCTTTCGGGCGATCACCTGTATCGCATGGACTACCGCAAGATGCTCAAGACGCACATTGAGAACAACGCCGACCTAACGGTGAGCGTTATGCCCGTGCCGTGGGAGGAGGCCAGCCGCTTTGGCATCCTGACCACCGACCCCGAGGACGGCCGCATCACCAAGTTCACCGAGAAGCCCGAGAAGCCCGATTCGAACCTCGCGTCCATGGGCATCTACATCTTCTCGGCCGACGTGCTGATCGAGGCGCTCGAGGAGGATGCTCTGGACCAGCGCTCGAGCCACGACTTTGGCAAGGACATCATCCCCAAGCTGCTCGGCGAGGGCAAGCGCCTGTACAGCTACGAGTTCCACGGCTTTTGGAAGGACGTCGGCACCATCGCCAGCTTCCACGAGACCTCGATGGACCTGCTGGGCAACAACCCCGAGTTCGATCTGTTTGACAAGAACTTCCCCATCATGTCCAACATCACCACGCGTCCGCCGCACTACATTGGCCCGGACGGCCGCCTGGACGACTGCCTGGTCTCCAACGGCTGCAAGATCTACGGCACCGCTCGCCACTCGATCCTTTCGACTGATGTCATCATCGAGGAGCGCGCCGTGGTCGAGGACTCCGTGCTGCTGCCGGGTGCGCACGTTAAGAGCGGTGCGCACATCTGCCGCGCTATTTTGGGCGAGAACTCCACGGTCGAAGAGGGCGTGAAGCTCGGCTCTGTCGATACCACCAAGGATACGGCCGTCGTTGGAAATGACGTCGTTATCGGGAAGGGGGAATGATCCGATGATCAATCGCAAGGCCATCGGTTATATCACCGCTAACTACTCTTCGACCTACGGCAGCGTGCTGCTCAAGGACCGCCCCATTGCGTCCGTTCCGTTTTTGGGCCGCTACCGCCTGATCGACTTCCCGCTGTCCAACATGATGAATGCCGGCATTAAGACCGTCGGCGTCGTCATGCCGGGCAATTACCGCTCCCTGATCGACCACGTGGGCTCGGGTAAGGACTGGGGCCTGGACCGCAAGAAGGGCGGCCTGTTCATGGTGCCCGGCAACGCGTATGGCACCACCAAGGGCGGCATGCGCTTCCTGCTGCGCGACATCATCTCCAACAAGACGCTGTTCCAGCGCTCGGACAAGCCCTATGTTGTGATGATGGGCACCAACATCATCTTTAACATGGACCTCAACACCATCATCGACGCGCACGAGAACTCCGGCGCCCAGATGACCGTGGTGTACTGCAAGGCCACGCGCAACGTCGATGACGAGACCAAGCTCGAGATTAACGAGAACGGCCGCCTGACGGGCGTGAGCGCCGGCGTCGTGTACGGCGACAACGCCTCTATGGACTGCTGCATCGTCAACCGCGAGACGCTGCTCGAGATCATCGACCACTACCAGGCCGCCGACTATCTGGATCTGCTCGAGGCACTCCAGGGCGACTTTGGCAATATCGACGTGTGCAGCTACGAGTACAAGGGCGAGGTCGTGGGCGTGTTTAGCGAGAAGTCGCTGTACCGCCGCAGCATGGACCTGCTCGACCAGACCGTGGCCGACCAGCTCTTTGACCCCGAGCGCCCGATCCTGACCAAGGCTCACGACGTGCCGCCTTCGCGCTATGCGACCGGCAGCCACGCGTGCAACTCGATCATCTCGGCCGGCTGCATCATCAAGGGCACCGTGCGCAACTCGATCCTGTCGCGCGGCGTCGTGGTCGAGGAGGGCGCCTCGGTGACCAACTCGATCATCAACCAGAGCTGCATCATCAAGAGCGGCGCTCGCGTTGAGAATGCCATCCTGGACAAGAACAACGTAGTTCCCACCAACACCGAGCTTCGCGGCACGCCTGAGAACATCCTGGTGCTGGGCAAGGCTCCGTTAACTCCCGATACCACCATCGTGCATTAACGTAGGCACCGCAACATCGCTCGTAACATGTAGAATAGCCGCCCGGTTTGTGCCAGGCGGCTATTCTCGAATTACAACATGGGAGACAATATGGCAGATTCCAGCAAAAAGATGCAGATCGTGTTTGCCTCGGCTGAGTGCGCACCGTTTGTAAAGACCGGTGGCCTGGGCGACGTGGCGGGCTCGCTGCCCGCGGCACTCGTGCGCGCCGGCGCCGAGGTCATCGTGATGGTGCCCAAGTACGCCACCATCAAGGACGAGTACAAGGCGCAGATGGAGCACTTCTCTGACTTTTACGTGAGCCTGGGCTGGCGCAACGAGTACTGCGGGCTTGAGAAGCTCGAGCACGACGGTGTCACGTATATGTTCATCGACAACGAGCGCTACTTTGCGCGCGACTATCCGTACGGCTTCTTTGATGACGGCGAGCGCTTTGCGTTCTTCTCCAAGGCCATCACCGAGAGCCTGCAGCACCTGCCCGAGGGCTTTGAGTGTGACATCCTGCACTGCAACGACTGGCAGACGGCATTGGCGCCCGTGTTCTTGCGCGAGTTCTACCAGGGCCTGCCGCTCTACGACCGCGTCAAGACCGTGTTCTCGATCCACAACGTGGCGTTCCAGGGCCAGTTTAGCGACACCGTGATGGAGGACATCCTGGGTGTGGCACATATTCCGGCGGCCGCCTCGCAGCTGCGTTGCGACGCCTGCAGCATCAACTACATGCTGGGCGCGCTACACTATGCCGATGCCATCACCACGGTAAGCCCCACCTACGCGGGCGAGATCCAGACGCCCGAGTTTGGCGAGGGCCTGGACGGCGTGCTGCGCGAGCGCTCCTATGCGCTGCAGGGCATTTTGAACGGCATTGACGTGGCGGGCTTTGACCCGGCGACCGACAAGCGCATTGCCGCCAACTACACCGTGGAGGACCGTTCCGGCAAGGCCGTGTGCAAGGCCAAGCTGCAGGAAGAGCTGGGGCTCGAGGTTCGCGACGACCGTCCGCTCATGGTGATGGTTACGCGCCTGACGCGCCAGAAGGGCATGGACCTGGTCATGTACGCGCTCGACCGCATCCTGTCCGGCGGCGTGCAGGTAGCAGTGCTGGGCACCGGCGACCGCGACTATGAGGACGGCCTGCGCTACTTCCAGGACAAGTACCCCGGCACCATGGCCGCGCGCATCGAGTTCGATCCGGCGCTGTCGCAGCGCATGTATGCCGCCGCCGATATGTTCCTGATGCCTTCGAAGTTTGAGCCCTGCGGCCTGTCGCAGATCATCGCCATGCGCTACGGCACCCTGCCGATTGTTCGCGAGACCGGTGGCCTGAAGGACACAGTGATCCCGTATAACGAGTTTACCGGCGAGGGCACGGGCTTCTCGTTTACCAACTTTAACGGCGACGAGATGGGCGACGCGGTGTTCCGCGCGGCACGCCTGTTCTGGGACAACCGCGATGCCTGGAACCAGCTGGTCACGCAGGCCATGAGCCAGGACTTTAGCTGGACGCGCTCGGCCGACAAGTATCTGGACCTGTACTTCTTTATGCATCCGGAGATTGAGAGGCCGGCGGCGGTTGTCGACGAGCCTGTGGTTGTGGCTGAGAAGGCTGAGGCCGTTGTGGAGCCTAAGGCCGAAGAGAAGCCGGTTGAGGCTGAATCTGAGATGAAGGCTGAAGCAGCTCCCGAGGCTGAGACTAAGCCGGCTGCAAAGCCTGCCGCCAAGAAGACTACGACGCGCAAGACGACGGCCAAGAAGG
>URWM01000022.1 GCA_900551655.1 uncultured Collinsella sp. | reverse complement strand
GCCTGCAACACAATCGCCGCGGCGATACCCCACGTGCTTGGGGCCGCCCAGGGCACCATGGCGCCGTCCTGCGCGCTCGCACGACGCCGGCGCTTCCAAAGTGGGCGGCACTGCGGATTAAACGCTCGGAGCGAAAACTCAAAGATGATGCCGCGCACCAGGAGCTCTTCGCAAAACGGCGCGCCGAGCACCGTGGTCAGGACGGCCAGATAGCTCGTGTCGCCCATGCCCGTCTCCTCGACAAGTTCGCTGTAATCGGCCGCCGCCTCGGGCAACAGCGACAGCACGGCGTCGGTCACGTAGCCAACGACCACCTGCATGGACAGACCGATCACGACAACGCAGACGATGCGCTTCCATGCCGCGCCTGTTCCCCCACCGAGCGGGCGCTCGCCCTGCCGGCGCGCCATGAAGGAGCGGGGCCACAGATAACGCCACCACAGCAGCGCCATCAAATACGACGCCGTCTGAGCGGCAGCCTGGAACCATTGAATATCGAGATTGTCGACCGGATAGCCCGTCAGCACCGACAGGGCATCGAGAACCAAAAACAGAACCACGCTCAGGGCTATATCGGCAGCGACAACGCCAAAACAGGCAAGTGCCCAAACCAGCGCATTGAGCATGCCAACCTCCTCAAAACCGTTCCCTAGTTCTACCACAACTCGGCAGAGAGCTGATCCCATGGGGACGGAGGAAAACGGATCACTTATTGACGAGAATCGGGCGCAGCGCCAAAGGCCCCGCTGGGCGAAATGTCGAACGGAAAGGTGCCGCAGCGATTGAACGCGGCGATGAACATGCGGATGGCGTTGGACGGCGTGGTACCCACGAGCTGGGTTGCCGCCGCGAAGGCCGCCTTTTCCTCGGGCAAGACCTTCGCGACAACCGGGGTCATGTGTTCTGCCATGGCGCTTCCTTTTTGAAACGACGGTGGTGTGGATAGATGCGGGCCACGCGGCTGGGCGACGGGCTGTGAAGGCAACCCGATTGGCCCGCATCCGGAGTTTGTTTCTGCGGCGTTGGTATTACTTGGTATTCCTAAGTATTACCCCGCAGATAGAATACCACACCCGACCCCATGGGAACGGAGGAAAACGAATCATTTTGTAGCTGAGTTAGTATTTAGAGTGTGATGATGTCCGAGATATCGAGGGCCTGAGCGTCGGCGACATCGTGCGTGGCGAGCAGGAGCATGCGGCCGTCGAGCAGGTCGAGCACGACCTCGGCGCATGCGTCGCGTGCGGCGGTATCTAGACCGGTAAAGGGCTCGTCCAGAATCACCGCGTCGCCTGGGCACAGCAGAGCTCGGGCAATCTCGACGCGACGGCGCTGCCCGCCCGAAAGCTCGGCCACGCGAGCATGCACGTCGATCCCTGGCACCAGCAGGCGCAGCAATGCCGCGGCGCTCGAAGCATCCACGCGCGCATCGGCGCACACCAGCACGTTATCCAGCGCCGAGGCGGATTCGACCAAGCGTGCATCCTGAAACACCATCGAGCACGGCGCGGACTCCCCCGCCGCTAGCGCAAGCAGCGTCGACTTGCCCGCACCCGAAGCACCCATCACACAGATACGCCCGCCCGCAGGCACGTTGAGCACCAGACCATCCAGCGCCGGCGCCCAGGGCGCACGATCGCCCACGGCAAGCGCAAGCTCCGCTGCGGCGCCATCGCTCGCAGCCCCCGCACGCCCGCGCAGTCCATGCCCATGCGCCCGCACGGCCGCGCGCCACGCCACGGGTCCCGAAACCCGCAGCAGCCACACCAGCACGCGCTCACACGCCCACGAGGCGGCAACGACCAGCACGGTCCACGCCAGCAGATCAGCCGTCTCAATCAAAAGCTTTGCCTGATAGATGCGCTCACCCACGGTGCCCACCGCCATGCCGATCAGCTCGGCTGCCACGCCGGCCTTCCAGCTCATGCCGATCACGGCGCGGGCGCACGAAAGCACAAACGGCAGCACCTCGCGCCAGGTATGGACGCAAAACAGGCGCCAGCCGCGCACGCCATGCAGACGGAACATCTGCTCCAGCGGTTTATCCCCTTGTGCCAAGCCCTCGGCCAGCGAAAAATACACGCCCGGCAGCGCCATCAAAAAGACAGCGGCGATGCTCACGCGCGCCGATCCCAACCAAATAAGCAGCAGGACCACCACGCAGGCGACCGGCGCTGTCGTTTGTAAAGGCGGCGCCGGAGCCACCAAGTGCGCGAACGCCCGCGACCGTGATGAAATCCCGGCAAGCACGCCACCACACACCGCGGCAAGCGCCAGCCCGCCCAGTATCCGCGCGCCCGAGCCCGCCAAAATCGCCCAGGTACCGCCATCGCACACCAGGCGCAGCAGCGCCAGGGCAACAGCACCCGGCCCCGGCAAGATCAGCGGCTGCGCCACCAGCGCCGCCACCAGCATCCACGCGACAAGCCAAAAGGCGGCGACGGCACCTGCTGCCGCCACCGCCTTCATACGCTCTGTCATGTGTCGAGCAAACGCACGCACGGGCTACTCCATGTAGTAGAAATCGTCAGCCGGAAGTTTACCACCCACGGCGCTCGCGTCCGCGTCGGACAGCACCTGCAGATACCCGCTAAGCGCCGCCTTCATATCCTTGCCCGTCTGGCACACGAGCATGCACCCGGGAATCGCCTTCTCGGCGATCTTGGCGTTGTCCACGATGCCGGCATCGACCACGGCCTGCGCCCAGTCTGCCGGCGCCGCATTGACAGCCTTAACGCTCGCCGCATGGCAGCTCAAGAACTCCGCCACGGCCTCGGGATGTTCCTCGGCAAACGCGCGGCGCACCACGGTCACGCCCGTCAGCAGGCGCGAACCCGTGTCACCTGCCAGCTCATCCCACACATCGGTCAGACTTACCGGCGCCGACAGCTTGCCTTCGCTCTTTGCGATGGCGGCGGTCTTGAACGGCTCCGGCAGCACGCCCACGGCGGACGGGTCGGCAAGTAGGGCCGACAGCACCTCGGTGGGCTCGCTCTTAAACTCGAGCGTCACCTGGCCGGTCAGGCCCGCGCGCTCCAGCAGGTAGTTCATGACGTACTCTGGCGTGGTGCCCTTGCCCGTCATGTAGACGGTGCGACCCGCCAGGTCACCAAACGAGGCCACGCTCGCGTCGCCCGTCACCACGCTCAGCACGCCCAACGTGTTGATGTCAATGACCTGCACCGCGCCCTCGGTCTTGTTGTAGAGCACGCTCGCCACGTTGGCGGGCACCAGGGCAATGTCGATATCGCCCTGAATGACCTTGGGCACAATCTCATCGGCGGCAGTGTTGATCGCAAAGTCGAACTCGTTGTCCGTGGCGCCATCGGCAGCCTGGTCCATAAACTGCACCAGACCGATTGACGTCGGTCCCTTGAGCGAGGCGACGTGCACCTCGACCGGCCCTGCAGCAGCACCGGCGCCGTCTGTGGCAGCCGAGCCCGCGGCGGACCCGGCACCGGCAGCCCCGCCGCCACAGCCCGCGAGCGCAAGCGACAGGGCGCCCGCGGCGAGCGCCGAGGCAAACCCCCGGCGCGACATCTCAACATTAAACGCGCGCATCGCTAGCACGTCCCCTCGTTAGGCATTGTCCATGCGTGATGGTCGGTATGCAGCAGCTCCTCGGCCAGCGGCGAGAGCGGCTCGCCCAAGAACTCGCGATAGCACGCCTGGACATCGGGATTCTCATGCGAGAAGCGAATGTCCGCAGCGGCATCCAGGCCCCACAGCACCTGACCGCGCTCGGCTGCCAGCTCGCAGCCGTCGTGGATGGGCTGACCGCCGCCACCGACGCAGCCGCCCGGGCATGCCATGACCTCAACGAAGTCATAGCTCACACGGCCGTCGCGAATTGCATCGAGCAGGCGGGCAGCGTTGCCCAGCCCGTGTGCCACGGCGACGCGCACCTTGGTGCCATCGATATCGGCCACGGCCTCCTTCCAGCCGTCAAGTCCGCGCACATCGGTAAAGAAGTCGGCGTCGGGGTTCTTGCCCGTCACCAGGTAATATGCCGAGCGCACGGCGGCCTCCATCACGCCGCCCGTGGCACCAAAGATCACACCCGCGCCCGTGCCAAAGCCCAGCGGCGTATCGAGCGGCTCCTCGATCAGCGTGTCGACGCTCACGTGGCTCGCGCGGATCATGCGCACCATCTCGCGCACCGTCAGCGCAACATCTACGTCGGGCGCGCCGTCCTCGCCCACCATGCTCGGCAGCGCACACTCGGCCTTCTTGGCCGTACACGGCATAACGGACACCACGAACAGGCGCTCGGGCTCAACGCCCAGCACCTTGGCGTAGTAGGTCTTGGCGATGGCGCCGAACATCTGCTGCGGCGACTTTGACGTGGACAGGCTGTCGACAAACTCGGGGTAACGTGCCTTCACAAAGCGTACCCAGCCCGGGCAGCAGCTCGTAAACATGGGCCAGCCGCGGCTGTCGCCCTCACCCTTAGCGGCGGCGCCCAGGCGCTCGAGCAGCTCGGAGCCCTCCTCCATAATGGTGAGGTCGGCCGAGAAATCGGTATCGAACACGTACTCAAAGCCCACGCGGCGCAGCGCGCAAGCCAGACGCTCGACGGTTGCCTCCTCGCGCGGAATGCCGAGCTCCTCGCCCCAAGCACTACGCACGGCCGGCGCGATCTGCACCAGCACGATCTTGTCGGGATTAGCGAGCGCGTCAAACACGGTCTCGGTGTCGTCGCGCTCGCGCAGCGCGCCCGTCGGGCAATGCGTGATGCACTGGCCGCACGCGACGCAATCGGTCTTGCCGATCGGCACGCGCCCGCGGGTGCCCACGGCGGTATGCGTGGCGCGGTTGGTCAGGTCCCAAATCCCTAGGCCCTGTACGCTCTCGCACACCTTGATGCAGCGCATGCATTTAATGCACTTGTCGTTTTCGCGGATGATGGGGAAATCGAAATCCCAGCCCTCGCCCGCCAAATGCCTTTGATACGGCAGATAGAAAATGCCCAGGTCGTTGGCAATAGTCTGCAGGTTGCAGTTACCGCTGCGCACGCAGCTCGTACAGCGCGAGTCGTGCTGGGACAGCAGCAGCTGCACGTTGGTGCGACGCGCCTCGCGGGCCTTGGGGCTGTTGGTGTGGACCACCATGCCATCGAGCACGTAGTTGTTGCAGGCGGCAACCAGCTGGTCGCAGCCCTCAACCTCGACCACGCACACGCGGCAGCCGCCGATCTCGTTCAGATCGCGCAGGTAGCACAGGGTGGGAATCTGGATGCCGACGGACTTGGCCGCGTCCAGGATCGTGGTGTGCTCGGGTACCACGACCTCGCAATTATCGATAGTGAGCTTGACCATGTTGAGTGCTCCGCTTTCGGTGTTGTCGCTGACAGTGGGGTTGTTGAGCTCTACCATTCCAGGTTCCTCCCTCCGCGGAACGCGCCAAAGCCAAAGTGGTCGCAACGCAGGCAGCGGCTTGCCTCCTGGCGTGCCTCCTGCTCGGTAAGGCCCTGCTCGACCAGATTCCAATCGTGGATGCGCTCGCCGGCCTCGCGCTCGCCCAGCTCGCAGCGGCCGCACTCGTGCTTGCCCTTAAACTGCACGGTCGGCAGCTCAACGTCGAGCTTGATCTTGTGGTCAAAGCCCAGGTAGCGGTCGATGTTTGCCGAAGCCACGCGGCCGGCGTTGATGGCACGGATGACGGTGGCGGGGCCGGTCTGGCAGTCGCCGCCGCTAAAGAGGCCATCGAAGTTGGGCACGGCGCCGTCCGAATCGGTGACGACGCGACCCCACTTGCAGGCGATGCCCATGTCCTCAAACGGCTTGGAATCGATATCCTGGCCAATGGCAACAAACACGCGCTCGCAGGGGATGACGCGCTCGGGCGTGGCAGCGGCACGCGGAGCCGGACGACCGCGACGGGGCTCGCCGATAATCTGCGGCTGCACGCGCAGGCCGCTCACGCGACCTTCCTCGCCCGTCTCGATAGCGAGCGGAGCCGTCAGCTCCAGAACCTCGCAGCCCTCGGCCTGGGCGCCGGCAATCTCGGCATCCTGGGCCGTCATGTCGCAGATGCGACGGCGGTAAACGATGCTCACCTTTTCGGCACCGCAGCGCACAGCAGAGCGCGCCACGTCCATGGCCACGTTGCCGCCGCCAATGACGCACACGCGCTGGCCGCTCAGGTCGGGCAGTTCGTCATCGCCGATGGCGCGCAGCATCTTGACGGCCGATTCCACGCCGGGCGCCTCTTCACCCGGAAGGCCGAGCTTCTTGTCACTGTGGGCACCGATGGCCAGGTAGACGGCATCGAACTCGTCGCGCAGACGGGCGAGCTCCTCGCCGTTGACGGAGTGGTCGAGCTCAACGTCGATACCGGCGCTCAAGATCCAGTCGATCTCGGCCTGCAGGCACTCGCGCGGCAGACGATAGCTGGGGATGCCGTAGCGCAGCATGCCGCCCAAGTGATGGCGCTGCTCAAAAATGGTCACCTTGTGACCCATCACGGCCAGGTAGTAGGCACAGGAAAGGCCGGCCGGGCCGCCGCCGATCACGGCGACGCGCTTACCGGTGTTGTCCACTACATGCGGCTTGTGGTCGTTGAGGTCACTGTGCTCAACGGCAAAACGCTTGAGGGCGAGGATGTTCATGGGATCGTCGACCATGCCACGACGGCAGTGCATCTCGCAGGGATGCTCGCACACCAGGCCGCAAACGAGCGGCAGCGGGTTGTTCTTGCGGATGACCTTGACGGCATCGGCATAGCGGCCGGCCTCGACCAGCGAAATGTAACCGGGAATGTCGACGTGCGCCGGGCAGCCCGAGACGCACGGGACGCGGGCCTCGCGGTCAAAGCCACAGGAGTGCTCGCGGATGTGGTGCTCAAAATCGTCGCGGAAGCCGCGAATGGCCGTGAGTGCCATGGCGCCGGCCTCGTAGCCGATAGCGCAGTCGCTCGAAAGATAGATGGTGCGGGCGGTGCGCTCGATCAGATTGAGCGTGGACTCGTCGGCGCGGCCTTCGAGCACATCGGCGAGCAGGTCGCTCAGCGCGCTCAGGCCCACACGGCAGGGCGTGCACTTGCCGCAGCTCTGGGTGGAGCACAGGTTGACGAGCGCTGCCGTAAACTCAACGGGACACGGGGCGAGCGAACTCACCGCCAGACGGCGTCCAAGCGCATCGTGCAGATCGTCCATGACGGCCTGAGCGTGGCTGCGTTCCATTACGTGCAGTCGTGCCATAAGATCCCCTCTCACATGGCAGCCCGGAGGCGAGGCCGGGCAAAAATGCTACACGCACAACACTGACCTAAAAAGTTGTTAGGTCTCCACACGGTTCGGCAGGCGGTATAAAATGTCACCCTCAGCGGTGAAATAGAACATTACCGCAGATAAATGCCATATTTGATAAAACGCGTTACCAAATGACAATGCCCCGCCCACGCACAACACGCGGACGGGGCATTGTTCAAGTTATGTGGCCAGCGGCACTGTCACCTTTAGCTAAGCTCGGGCCAGTAACCCTTGTTGGCCTCGATCATGTCGTCGAGAACTTCCTTGGCGACCTTCATCGAAGGCACGGTCTTGTTCAGCGTGAAGGCCTTGAGCGCCTTCTCGTACGAACCCTCGATCGTAGCCTCGACCACGAGCTTCTCGGAGTTCAGCTGCTGCATCATGAGGCCCTGCTGGAACAGAGGAATGTTGTCGCGGCTGATGACCTCGGGGCCGTTCTTGCCAATGTAGGCAGGCAGCTCGACCATAGCGTCGTAGGGCATGTTGGGGATAGCGCCCTTGTTCTCGCAAATGACCAGGAAGCGCTGCTTGGTGTCGTTCTTCAGAGCGATAGCCAGGTCGGCAATCCAGTCGCCGTGGCTGCCCGCATAGAACGTGCTCTCGTCGATCTCGCCCGTCTTCTCGTAGTGGTCGATGCCGTCGAAGAGGTTCTTCTCGCGCGTCTCCTCAACCTCGTTAGCACGGGTGCGCTCGGGGTTGGAATGCTCGACGAACTCCTTCTGCTGCAGGTAGTAGTTCAGATACGTATTGGGCAGATACTCCGGGAAGCACTCCATGATCTCGTACTCGCCCTTCCAGACGTAGTACCAGCTGCCCTTGGTGTGGCGATTCTGCTCGGGGTGCTCGTCGGCGGTCTCCTCGGGCTTCTTTGCCATGAGCGAGCCCATGCCCTTGAGGTAAGAATCGGGCAGCAGAATCTCATGCTCCTTGATGTACTCGCGCACCTGCGGGAGCACCTCCTCGCCCTTGTGGCGGATCGAGGTGAACCAACCAAAGTGGTTGAGGCCAAAGTAATCGTACTCGACATCCTTCTTCTCGATATCGAGCGCGGCGCAAACCACGTCGATGATCGCGATCGGCATGTCGCAGATGTTGATGATGCGAGCGTTGGGACGCAGCACACGGCAGCCCTCGGAGACGATGGCGGCAGGGTTGGAGTAGTTGAGAATCCAGTAGTCCTTCTTGGCGTACTTCTCAACGTCATCGATCAGCTCGACCATGGGGAAGATGGTGCGCATGCCGTAGGCAAGGCCGCCGCAACCGCAAGTCTCCTGACCCACGCAGCCGTGACGCAGCGGAATCTTCTCGTCCTGCTCGCGCATGGCGTAGCCGCCCACGCGCATCTGGGCAAACACGAAGCTCGCGTCGGTAAAAGCCGTCTTTTTGTCGGTGGTCACCGTGAGCTTGATGTCCAGGCCGAGGTCCTCGTGCAAAATCCAGTCCACGAGCACGCCGATCTTGCGCTGGCGCTCCTCGTTGATGTCGTACAGACGAATCTCGTCAACGTCGAGCTCGTCCTTGCGCAGGGCGATGGACTTGACGATGCCGGGGGTAAAGGTGGATCCGCCACCACACAGAGTAATGATCATTGTTTACTGCTCCTTCTCAATTGCGTTTTCGACCTTGTCGCGCATCTCGGCGACCTTCATGCCAAAGATGATCTGGATATTATTGCCGTTGCGGTTGATGCCGCTGTTGGGCACGTGGTTGATGAGGTCCTCATTAATGAGGTCCGGGTTCTTAACGTTCACGCGGAGACGCGTAAAGCAGTTCTCGAGCTCCTCGATGTTGTCCTTGCCACCAAGACCTGCAACCAGGTCGGCAATGCCCGCATCGACGCCCTCTGCGGGAGCTGCGGCGACAGCGCCCTGCTTCACCGCGACAGACGCGGCGGCCTCGCCCTCGGCAACGGACTCGGCGAGCTCGGACTCCTCCTCGCGACCAGGCGTGTGGAGGTTGAGCTTCTTAATAAGGAAGGTGAAGAGGAAGAAGTACAGAGCGGCGTTGACGACTCCAAGCACCAGCATAACCGGCCAGTTGGTCTTATCGACACCGAGGACCAGGTTGGAAACCACGATGTTGATGATGCCGCCTGCAGTCGAAGCGGGCACGGAGAGGACCTTGAGCAGGACCAGGAAGATGCCGGAAAGAACCGAATGAACGACAAAGAGCACGGGAGCGGCAAAGACAAAGAGGAAGTCCATGGGCTCGGTGACACAGGAGAGCACGGCGGTGATGATCAGCGGGATGATAACGGCCTTGGTCTTATCCTTGTTCCCCTTGTAAGCGGTGACGATAAAGGCGAGACCGATACCGATGTAGGGCCACAGGTTGTTGAAGGTGTAGCTGTTGAAATACGTGCTATCGGAGAAGGGCTGGCCCGTCATTGCCATCTCGGCGACACGGATGGGGTAGGCGCCGGCGATAACCTGATCGCCCAGCGTCAGGGTGCCACCCACATCGGAGAACTGGAACGGGGTGTAGATGAGGTGGTGCAGGCCAGTGGGAACGAGCAGCTTGTTGAGCATACCGTAGATAAACAGACCGATGTTGCCCGACTCCTTAATGATGCCGGCAACGGAGGAGATGGCACCCTGGACAGGAGGCCAAACGATGCAGAAGCCAGCGCCCATGATCCAGGAGATGATGATCATGATCAGGAACGGAAAGCGAACGCCCGAGAACATCGAAAGGGCAATGGGGAACTGCTTGTTCGAATACTTGTTGAACACGGCACCGGTGATGCAACCAAGAATGATGCCGCCAAACACGCCGGTATCGAGTACCTGGATGCCCATAACGGTGCTCTGGCCGGTTCCGGTAAGACCGAGCATGCCGTTCGCTTCGGCAAGAGAGCCGGTGGCGTTGAGCACGATGTTGTTAGCCTGCAGGAACAGGAAGAACGACATCAGGGCGATCAGCGAAGCATGGCCCTTGTTCTTCTTTGCCATGGCGCCGGCGATGCCCACGCAGAACAGAATCGAGAGGTTGTTGATGATAAACATCAGCGACTGATAGACAACGGCGCCCACAAGCTGGAACGGACCGGAGCCCAGTACGGGGACCAAAGCACAAATGGTCTTGTTGGTCAGAATGATGCCCACGATGAGCAGGATGCCGGCAACCGAGAGATACATCATCGGCTGGACGATCGACTTCGCGAACACCTCCAATGGCGCTTTGAAATTGAACTTCTTTTTTGCGGTCATAGCGGTACTCCCCTTCCTTTTCCGCAAATTAAGACAGATGTGCCCTGGACAAGACCGTGAGCCTTGCCTTATATCAATCGATGTGTGGGCACGTTATGCCTAGAGACCAGGTTCTCCAAGCAGGTTAACAATGTGATACGCGAGATAACTCTTCTCGGCATCGGTAACGACAACGTTATAGGTAGACGACAAGTGGGCGGCTATGGCGTCCGCGCACGAGAATGCGCACGGATACGCCGTTTCATCGATTCGGAACAGCGCGTCGCCATTGATTTGCCCGGCCGCAGGATCGAGCGCTCGCTGCGCGAAAAACTGCAGGTGACGAACGAAACGTTCGTAAGGCAGCGAGGTGTTATCGAGGGTCGTAGCATAGCGCTCGGAAACAATCGCGAGCACGTCGCGAACAAGCTGGACCGAGATGATGAGACGATCGGAGCGTTGCGGCATAGTGGCGTTAACGATATGCAGCGTGATAAAACCCTGCTCTTCTTCGCTCATCTGGATGCCCATATACTCCTTGATAATCTGCAGCGCACGGCCCGCAAGTGCATACTCCTTGCGATAGAACTGCTGAATCTCGAGCAGCAACGGATTCTCACAGGGGACGCCCTTGCGCTCGCGCTCCAAAGCAAGGCTGATATGGTCTGCGAGAGCGATGAGAATCTTGTCATTGATATCGACATTGAGCTCTCGACGAAGCATCTGAACGATGTCCTCGGAAATCACGAGGTTGACGGTGGGGATGGACTCTAAAAGATGTGCCAAGCGGTCGATCGTACGCGAATCCTGAGAAGTTCCCTCCTGCAACGCGTAGGTCTTTTCGACTGATGCCTCGTCGATGGCATCGCCGGCATGACGGCCAAAGCAGAGGCCTCGACCGATGACGATGAGCTCGGAGCCATCGTCCGAAGTGACCATTGCGACGTTGTTGTTAAAAACTCGCTTGATAACCACGGTACCCACCACAAGAATTTACTCGGAAAGCCAGACGACAGGCTCTTTAACAGCAACAGGGCCGGAAGCATGCTCACGAAGAGTCGAGTTCTCCGAGCGCTCGCACACGATAACGAAGACCGTAGGATCGAAACCGGCAGCGCGAACCACGTCGAAATCGACCTCGACGAGGGGCTGGCCCGCGTCAACGTGATCACCCTGGGCAACAAGCGCATGGAAGCCCTTGCCCTCAAGTTTAACAGTGTCGATTCCGATATGCAGCATCACCTGAGCAGAGCTGTCGTCGGACATGATGCCCAGCGCGTGCTCAGTCGGAAACAGCGCCGCGACGGTGCCGGAAACAGGAGCGCACACCGTTCCCTCTTGGGGAACCACGGCAACGCCATCGCCCACTGCACGGCTGCTAAAAGCGGGGTCATTGGTATTTTCTAGATGAACAAGCTCGCCGGAAACGGGAGCGAGGATTTCGAACTCGGAAGCCGCAGTCGTCTGCTTATCCGAGCCACCCATTAGGCGAGAAAAGAAACCCATGGTGACATGTCCCTTCATAAATATAGCCCAACCAAAATCAATCGAATGCGCCCATTGAGACGCTCACGATCAAAGACTTTGGTTAGGCCCACGTCCGAGGGGACTCGGTAACCTTCCGCATTTCTTTTTACGGGGGCTATTGTAGACAAGCCCAAAGCCGGAACAATCATTATGACCGGTGAACGGTATTTTTTCTCCGATAAACGGTATTTAGGCGGCACTTAGGGACGTTCCTTTTCTGCCGGCACTCGGGGACACTCCTCACTCTCTGTCTCTTATACACATCTCCGAGCCCACGAGACGTAGA
>URWM01000021.1 GCA_900551655.1 uncultured Collinsella sp. | reverse complement strand
TTTTCAAGCAGAAGACGGCAGACGAGATTCCTCTACGGCTCGTGGGCTCGGAGATGTGTATAAGAGACAGGGAGCACGTCACTCCCAGCGCTGCCACACGGTCGCTTATACGCCGTGCAACCAGCAGTGGGTCCTCGGGCGCAAAGCGACCCGGTGTGATATCGATAAAGGCTTCGTCGATGGATACGCGCTCAACGCGCGGCGTCTCCTCGGCAAGAATCGCCATGACCTGCGCGCTCACCTCGCGGTAGCGATCAAAGTGCCCGTGCGTCCAAATGGCTTGCGGGCACAAGCGCCGCGCCTCGGCCGAGGCCATGGCAGAGCGCACGCCAAAGCGACGTGCCTCGTACGAACATGTGGACACGACGCCGCGCGACTCGGCGTCTCCGCCCACGATGAGCGGCTTTCCGCGCCATTCGGGATGATCGAGCATCTCCACGCTCGCAAAAAATGCATCGAGGTCCATGAGGCCCACCGCCGGACCCGTCCAGGGCGGCGGCGTGACGCCCGCAGCATCCTCATAACCGTATGTATGTTCGCGTCTTTCCATGTCATGAGTATACCGCGCAGCTCATGTGGGGTGCGTGGATGTGCTTGCAAATCGTGAATTCTTGTCTAAGATATGGATTTGCCCTCGACTACACCGAAGAAGTTGGTCTCACGGACTTCACCTGCCCGCGTCGATGGCGTATTATGTTCAACTGTTTGTTTGTAGTTGCAGCCTAAAGCTGCTTGGTTGGAGGAGTTTCCTTTGGCAGTCAAGATTCGCCTTGCTCGTCACGGCGCTAAGAAGCGTCCGTACTACCGTGTCGTCGTCGCCGATTCCCGCGCCCCGCGTGACGGTCGTATCATCGAGGAGGTTGGCCGCTACAACCCGATGACCGCCCCCAAGACCATCAACCTCGATCTCGAGAAGATCGCCGACTGGCAGTCCAAGGGCGCTCAGCTCACCGACGCCGTCGCCGCTCTGGTCAAGGCCGCCAACGAGGGCGAGAAGACCGAGACCGTCGTCAAGAAGTCCAAGAAGCAGCTCGCCAAAGAGGCCGAGGCCGCTAAGGCTGCCGCTGAGGCCGCTGAGGGCGCCGAGGAGTAAATCGTGCCTGAGGTTGACGCTGCACAGCTCGAGGGTGAGGCAATGCTCTCAGATCGCATCGCCGATCTCGTCGAATATCTCGTTGTTCAGATCGTCGACGACCCGGATTCCGTGAGCCTTGAGGTCATCGATGGTGACGACGCCTCTACGATTGAGGTTTCGGTTGCCGAGGATGACGTAGCTAAGGTCATCGGCCGTCGTGGCCGTACCATCAAGGCCATTCGCACGCTCGCCCGTGCACTGGCCGCTCGCCTCGACACTGCTGTCGAGGTAGAGGTTCTGGGCTAGGACCTTGAGGTCCCAGTACAAAAACATCGCCCGTGTGGTCAAGCCGCACGGAAGGAAGGGGGAGGTCCTCGCGCAGCCGCTGCGGGGGCTTCCTTCTGTATTGGAGCCGGGTATGCGTGTCGCCTTGACGCCGCCGGCGCTCAAGCGTGACCGCTTTTGTACGGTCGTATCCGTCACCGATACGGGCGATGGCGATCTGGTCTCGTTTGAGGGCATAGACGACTTGACGGCCGCCGAGGGCATCACCGGATGCTATGTGCTGGCTAATCGTGACGACTTCGAGCTCGATTCGCTCGACGCCGCCTATACCGACCTGATGGGTCGCGAGGTGGTTGATGAGCGCCTCGGTTTGCTCGGAACGATCGTTGAGATCATGTCGACGCCCGCCAACGATGTTTGGGTTGTCGAGGGTGATCGGTACGGCGAGGTGCTGATTCCCGTGATCGAGCAGGTTGTGCTCGATCTTCCCGACACAGGAACAATTCCCGTCCACGTTATGGACGGCTTGATCGATATGGACAGGTAGGGAGGACAGCATGCTGATTGAGACCCTTTCGGTCTTTCCCGAGATGTTTGAGCCCGTCATGTCCACGTCGATTTTGGGCCGCGCCCGCAAGGCCGGCCTTTTTGATTTTAAGGCGTATAACCTGCGCGACTGGACGCATGACCGCCATCGCACCGTCGATGACGAGCCGTATGGCGGCGGCCAGGGCATGCTCATGAAGGTTGAGCCCATTGCCGAGGCCATCGAGGCCATCAGTTCCGAGGGTCCCAAGCCCACTGTAGTGTTCTTCACCCCCTGCGGCGAGCCCTTTACGCAGCATGTGGCTGAGCGCCTGCTCAAAAGTGAGCGCTTGCTGTTTGTGTGCAGCCGTTACGAGGGCGTCGACGAGCGCGCCTATGCGTATGCCGACGAGCGTCTGTCGATCGGCGACTACGTGCTCACGGGCGGCGAGCTGCCCGCTATGGTCGTTGCCGACGCCGTCGTACGGCTCATTCCCGGAGCCTTGGGCGACGAGATGAGCAACGTGGACGAGTCCTTCTCGACCGCCGAGGACGGTGGCCTGCTCGAGTACGCGCAGTACACCCGCCCCGCCGAGTTTAATGGCGAGGGCGTGCCTCCAGTGCTCGTAAGCGGCGACCACGCCAAGGTCGATGCCTGGCGTCGCAAAAACGCCATCGAGCGTACCTGTCGTTGGCGTCCCGATCTTATCGAGACGGCGCGGCTCACGCCCGAGGAGCGCGCGTACGCGCAGGAGATCCTGGACGCTTCGTATTCGCAGAGCGAGGAGTGAGAATGGTTCCATCGCAGCATTCCGTGCTAAAGGGTGCGTTTGAGTGGGTCGTGGTTGTCGCGATCGCACTGGTCGCCACCTTCTTGATTCGCTCGTTTGTGGTCGAGCCCTTTGTGGTGCCTACCGGTTCCATGGAGTCCACGATCGAAATCGGCGACCAGATCCTGGCGCAAAAGGTGAGCCTCGAGCTTGGGCAGCCCGTCAAGCAGGGCGATATCGTGGTGTTCCACAACCCCGATGCCACGTCCGAGCATGACGTGCTGGTAAAGCGCGTTATTGCTACGGCCGGTCAGACGGTCGACCTGCAGGACGGCAAGGTCGTCGTTGACGGCCAGGCGCTCGACGAGGACTATACGACTGGCATGAGCTGGCCGCTTTCCGTCCAGGCGCCCGCTGCTCAGGTGAGCTATCCCTACACCGTCCCTGACGACTGTGTGTGGGTGATGGGCGACAACCGCGAGAACTCTGCTGACTCCCGCTACTTTGGCCCCGTCGACCGCTCCGACTTGATCGCCGTGGCGCTTGTGCGCTACTGGCCGCTCAACCGTATCGGCGCTTTCGACTAAAAACCGCTATAGTACAGTACCTAACCGTGTAATCGTTTCGACGAGGGGATATTAGAGGCATGAACGCTTCATCGCTTTCCTTCCAAGACATCATCCTGCGCCTCCAGCAGTACTGGGGCGAGCAGGGCTGCGTCATTATGCAGCCCTATGACTCCGAGGTCGGTGCCGGTACCTTCCATACCGCGACCACGCTGCGCTCGCTCGGTCCCGCCGAGTGGCGCACCTGCTATGCGCAGCCCTGCCGCCGTCCCGCCGACGGCCGCTACGGCGAGAACCCCAACCGCATGCAGCACTATTATCAGTTCCAGGTGCTCATCAAGCCCTCGCCGGTCAACGCCCAGGAGCTCTACCTGGGTTCGCTGGCCGCCATTGGCCTGGACCCCAACGACCATGACGTCCGCTTTGTCGAGGACGACTGGGAGAGCCCGACGCTCGGCGCTTGGGGCCTTGGCTGGGAGGTCTGGCTTAATGGCATGGAGGTCACGCAGTTTACGTACTTCCAGCAGGTGGGCGGCATCGAGGTCGACCCTGTGCCCGTCGAGATCACCTATGGCCTGGAGCGTATCGCCATGTATGCCCAGGGTGTCAACTCGGTCTACGACCTGGTGTGGAGCTACCTGCCCGATGGCACGCCCATGACCTACGGCGACGTGTTCCTGGAGAACGAGCGCGAGTTCAGCGCTTACAACTTTGAGGTCGCCAACGTCGAGATGATGCGTCAGAAGTTTGACGACTACGAGGCCGAGTGCCACTCCTGCCTGGAGCGCAAGCTGCCGCTGCCGGCATATGACTGCGTCATGAAGTGCAGCCATGCCTTCAACCTGCTCGATGCCCGCGGTGCGCTGTCCGCAGTCGAGCGCGCCAACTACATTCTGCGCGTCCGCGCCGTCGCCAAGGCGTGCTGCGAGGCCTATATGGCCGAGGTCGCCGGAATCAACGAGAATGCCGATCAGGAAGGCGAGGTGGCGTAAGCCATGGCAGACGCTAAGGATTTCCTGTTTGAGATCGGTACGGAGGAAATGCCCTCTGCACCGCTGAACAATGCCGTCAAACAGCTCGGTACCATGATCGCCAAGGGTCTCGACGAGGCCGGTCTGGCTCACGGCGAGGTCCGCGTGATCTCGAGCCCGCGTCGCCTGGCCGCGCTCGTTGCCGACGTCGCCACCGCGACCGATGAGGTTCACGAGGTCAAGCGTGGCCCCGCGGCCAACATCGCCTTCGATGCCGACGGTAACGCCACCAAGGCCGCCCAGGGCTTCGCCCGCAAGTGCGGTGTGGCTGCCGAGGATCTGGTTCGTCGCGAGGACACCGACGGCCGTGAGTACGTCTTTGCCGAGAAGAACATTCCTTCCGCCCCGGCCACCCCGATCCTGACGGCCCTGTGCGAGAAGACCATCGCCGGCCTGCAGTGGCCCAACTACCGCTCTCAGCGCTGGGGCCACGAGCACGCGACCTTTGTTCGTCCGGTCCGTTGGATCTGCTGCCTTCTGGGCGAGGACGTTGTGCCCGTGTCGTTTGCCGACGTGACGAGTGGTAACACCACGCGCGGTCATCGCGTGCTTGGCCCCGGTGACCATGTGGTCGCCAGCCCCGCTGTTTACGAGCAGGTGCTCGAGGACGCAGGCGTGCTTTCTGCCGAGCGCCGTCGCGAGGCCATCCTTGCCGGTATCGCCGAGGTCGAGGCTGCGCGCCCCGGCTGCCACGTCGATACGCCCAAGAAGGTCTTCGAGGAGGTCATCAACCTCTGCGAGTGGCCGACGGTGCTCGTCGGTACCTTCGACGAGGAGTTCCTCAAGGTCCCGCACGAGATCATCTGCGAGTCTATGCTCACCAACCAGCGCTACTTCCCGATCTATGACGGCGAGGGCAAGCTGACGCGTGAGTTCGTGATTGTCTCCAACAGCAAGCCCGAGAATGCCGAGCGCGTGATCGACGGCAACGAGCGCGTTGTGCGCGCCCGCCTGGACGACGCCAAGTTCTTCTACGAGGAGGATCTGAAGATCTCCCTCGATGAGTTCCGTGAGCGCCTGGCCAAGGTCGCCTTCCAGGAGAAGCTCGGCAGCGTGCTCTCTAAGTCCGAGCGTATTGAGCAGCTCGCGCTCGCTATTGCCCGCGAGGCTCACCTGGGTGCCCACCTGGCCGCCGATGCCGGCCGCGCCGCGCACTTGTGCAAGGCCGACCTGGTGTCCAACGCCGTCGTCGAGTTCACGAGCCAGCAGGGTGTGATGGGCGGTTACTACGCCATCGCGATGGGGGAGAACGAAGAGGTCGCTCACGCTATTCGCGATCACTATCGTCCCCGCTTTGCCGGCGACGAGCTGCCCGAGGGCACCGCTGGCTGCATCGTGGCCTGCGCCGACAAGCTCGATACCATCGCCGGTATCTTTGCCATCGGCGAGCCCCCGACCGGCTCCTCCGACCCGTACGCGCTGCGTCGTGCCGCCATCGGCATCATCAACATCCTGCGCGACCGTCTGCCGATTGACCCGACGTCGCTCATCGACTTTGCACTCGAGCTCTATAGCGAGCAGGGCATTGAGTTTGACGCCGCCGAGGTTGCCCAGCAGGTCCGCGACTTCTTCCACGGTCGTCTGGTGAGCATGGCCCGTGACGAGAAGATCCCGGCCGATACCGTCGCCGCCGTATCCGCGGTGCACATCATTGCCCCGTCGGTCTTTTTCGCCCGCTGCGCCGCCCTCGACGAGGCCCGCAAGAACGACGCCGAGACCTTCGACAACCTGGCGACTGCCTACGCCCGCGCCGCGCATATCTCCAAGCCCGAGCTGGGTGCGGAGTACGACCGCAGCCTGATGGGCGAGGTCGAGCTTGCGCTTGCCGACGCCTCCGAGGCCGCTCAGACCGCTGTCGATGCCGCCCTTGCTGCCGAGGATTACCCTGCCGCGTTTACCGCTCTGGCCGCCCTGCGTGCCCCCATCGACCGTTTCTTTGACGAGGTCATGGTCATGGACAAGGACGAGCAGCTCCGCGATAATCGCCTTAAGCTGCTCAACCGCTTCGAGGCCGTATTCTCCGGCATCGCCAACATTGGTGAGCTTGCCCGCAAAAAGTAAGCTAGCCTGCGCATAAGCGCAAAAGGAGCCCCGCATGGATTGCCCGGTCACCGCTCGTCCCACCGTTATCGTTATCTCCGACTCGCTCGGTGATACCGCTTGTGAGGTGGTGCTTGCGGCCTCCGGGCAATTTGATGAAGGGGCTTTTCGTGTTTTACGTCTGTCTAAGGTGACCTCGGTGGAGCAGGTCAAGTCGTTTGTGGGCCCGCGAGTCGATGCCGACCATCGCGATATCGCCGTGTTCCATACCATCGTCGACCCGGCGCTTCGTGCTCGCGTACTCGACTACTTGGGCATGCTGCACATTCGCTCGGTCGACCTGATCGGCCCGTCGCTCGCGGTGCTGTCGTCGCTTATTGGCGTGCCGCCAAAAGGAGTGGCGGGTGTGATCCATAAGACCGATGACAGGTATTTCCACCGCATCGAGGCCATGGAGTACTTTGTCGAGCACGATGACGGGCGCGGCTGCGATGATCTGTCGGATGCCGATATCGTGCTGCTGGGTGTATCCCGCACGTCCAAGACGCCGCTGTCGATGTATTTGGCCTATCAGGGCTACAAGGTCGCCAACGTTCCGTTGGCGCACGGTATGGAGCCGCCCAAGTCGATTTACGAGGTCGATCCGTTGCGGTTGTTCGGTCTGATTTCGACCGTCGATGTGATTTCCGAGATTCGCGATAGCCGCCTGGGCGACGACTATGCGCGTGCCGTTGCCGGTTCCTATGCCGAGCCCGAGAGCGTGCGAAGCGAGCTCGAGGAGGCTCGTGCTCTCATGAAGCGCCTGGGTTGCTTTGTAGTGCGTACCGACGGCAAGGCGATCGAGGAGAGCGCCTCCGAGATCATCGCTCACCTCGATGAGATCCAGGAAGCAAGGGCCCGCCGAGCCGCCCGCCGCGCCCAGCAGCAGTAACTACTGAGTAGCTAATTTGGGACGTGTCTCTATAGTATTGTCAAATCTCCTGGGACGAGCCCGCCCTCCTCGAGTCGCTCGGGAGGCTCGGCGTTGCAGAGACGGCGAGGCCGGACGGGGATTACCTCTTCGTGATGGAGGGGAACCCCGGCGCTGGAGGGCGACGGGGAGGCGCCTCGGGTGCAGCTACACAAGGGGGCCTGTCCACGAGGTCCACGTGCGGGAAGTCAATTAATTTACCGTTCAAAAAGGGGGCAATGTGGGAAAGGGCCAAGCCGACTATTGAAATGACGATAAAGACGAGGCATCCTGATGTATGTCGGAATATAGATAGGACAAAACGTATCATCTATATCGCTTCTATGAAACCCGATGCAAGTTCTTCTCAATCTCGAAATAGATTGAAGGCATTGAGAGGAACTTTATACTACAAAAATCGTAGGTCTGCCACCTAGACAGAAGAAGTGATTTTGTATGCGGAATCTTGCATTTTGAAAACCGGTGCCAACTATGAGGTGTGAGTCGGGCTCGGTAAAGCGCGGGGGAAATGAGATAGGCTGCGCGTCATCAGAGAGTGGCGCGCAGCCTATTGACCTGCTTTCGTATGACGGATGCTTTAGAGGATCCAGGGGCCAAGTGGGTTGCCATCTGCGGAGCAGTCTTGAATCGTTAGGATGGGATTTTGAAAGGGCTGTCTCTCCCTCCACGCCTTCAAGTGATAGGTGCAGACGCGGTCGTAGTGGATTTTTTTGTATGCGCGCGATATCTCTTTTACAGCCTCCTCTTTGCTGGAATATTTTCCTGGAGCATGTGCAACAGATGTGTATGCGATACCGTCGATCCAGCCAGATTGGGGTCCGAGGTTAAAGCTCGAGATTATTGTCAAGACACCATTGAGGCCAGCTTGCAACAAATCGTTCTGTATTCGTTCAAATGCTGATTGATTGTTGGTTCCAAGGCCAATCATTCCAATTGCAGAGAGATATCCGCTATCAGTGAGTTTATCTCCTGCACCTCGAATAACCTTGCTTGTGATGTTGAGGCCATCTGGGCCGCCATCGCCAACGAAGGGGTATGGTACGTCTTCTGGGATTGGGAGCAAAGGAGGATTCACCGTAATGAGTTCATAGCTGCAAGAGCTTTCGATATTGTTTAGTGCGTTGTAGAGACTTCCGGTTAGAACAGTTAAATCTTCGCTAATACCATTGACCAGTGCGTTTAGTTGGCAGATTTCTGAGGCGATTGGATTGATATCTATCGCCGTGACGTGCATTCCAGATTTTGCCAGTATGAGTGCCTGGATGCCTGGTCCAGAGCAGAGGTCTAAGGCATTCTTTCCGGGGGATGGGCTTAGCCGACGAGCGAGCCCAATTGAATCAGAGCCAAAATATAGTAAAGGCGAGGGTGATGGCGCATCGGCAAAAAGCCAGATGCCATGATATCGGATTAGAGATAAACCGGAAAGGGAGGCATTGCCATTGTGCTTGCTTAGCAGCCCGAGTGAGGCTATGGTTTCAACAGTGCCTTTCAGCAGACTTCTTTTTGCCACTTCTGAATCGAGATCAATCTCTCCACCTAGCATCAGGAAGGAGACGATCTCTTGATGCTCCCTGTCAAGTTGATCCCAGATGCGATGCGCGCATTCAAAAGGATCTATAGATATGTCAAGTGTGTCTAAAAAATCTGTTACTCCAAGAGTGTCCAATCTACGGAGTGGATTACTCGAGAGCGAATTTAAAGAGGGTAGCACTTCAATCATGTATATCAGACCCATTTCCGATAAAGGTAGTCTCGAATTTAGTCTCGACAATCAAGTCGGCTGCCAGTTTAGGAGCTAGCTTTGCAAGACAGGTCTGTGCCTCTTTCGAGAGGGCGATGTCTTCGCAAATCTCGCATTGAGAGAGGTAGCTTGAGCGCCCAAATGAAGAAAGGCCTCCGCTCGTGCGCAAGTGCTTCAGCAGTCCTCCTGGTCCTATGTATTGTATGTAATTAAGTAGGAGCAGCTGCAGTTCATTAATGTCATCCGTCAGATTGATTTTGCCAAGATCGAAAAGCCAAGTTCCCTCTGCATTTATTCCGCAGCAGGGTGCAAGATGGCAGTTTGGGGAAATAACGAAGTCTCGGCCGCAGTCGGAACAGTGTGACGCTAAGAGACGTGCCTGCGGTCGCGCATTTTGGTTGAGACTGAGATTTCGTGCGCGCCCAATTCGCGTGATGCCTGAATCCGTGATGAAGCGGGCTGGCGCGCTGGGAGGCTGGGTATTATCGTCGAACTGATGCAGGAGTGGAATGTCTTCATTAAGGTACTTGCACAGGTATGCCGGGCTGATTGTACTGTTGTTATCTCTGCAGACCGCAATGCCGAGAGTTTGAAAGCCCATTGTTTTTGCTGAGTTCCAAAGGTTGCGCACATTCTCGAGGGGTATATATTCCGCATGAAAGTCGTCGCAGCTGATATTGATTTCGTCAAGGCCACATGACTTCAATTCGTTGAGGAACGTTTCTGCGTCTCTTTCGCTTTTTGCCCACCACGCATTCGTTACAATTCGAGTAAAGAGTCCTAAAGAATTCGCATATGCGATGGCCTCGAGAAGGTCATCGCCAAGAAGGGTGCATTCTCCGCCCGTAAACACAACAACACCACTTCCGACGCATACTTCGGCGAAGCTATCGATGAATTGCCGCATTTGGGGAAGAGTAAGCCTGTCACTGTTGTTCGGAGTGCAGCTCATCAGACAATGATCACACACAGCGCCACATTTATATGTTGTTATAAATGTCAGCATTCGAGGTCTGCGGAACAGCACGTGCTGCGAGCTTTCGGAAATCATGCCGCGAGCAAACGGGCGTCGGTGATTACCAAGGTCCCTTCGTTCTCGGAGTAAGTAACTTCGAATTCGACGGAGCGATAAGACCCGCGGGCGACCCCATTGGAAGCCCCTTCGGGGTTGATGGTATTGGAGCTGGAATTCTTGATTGCTGTTTTAAGCATGGCTGCTTGCCTCGCTGCACTCAAGCCCTCTTGATCAAATTTCCTGAAAACAGAAGTTTGTTTGTACGATTCCGATAGTTCAACAACATCAGGTTTGTTCATAAAAATAGCTGATCCATAGCCCATTGTGTTGACGTCGTACTTAAGGTTGGCGTTGTTTTGAGCATTCGCGTTTGCGTTTGCCATTCCGTTTGCGTTCAGAATGATGTTTGCGTTCGTTACTGCGTTTGCATTAAGTACAACGTTTACGAGAGGTATCGTTTGCGGCTCAGCTTCGTTGTCCTCGTCATAATATGCAAGTTGGATACGACGATATACTGCGCGTGCAACGGGGACACGCGCCTCCTTTTCGGTTGACTCCACCAGTTCGTACAGAGAGACTTTTCGATTTCCCGCTTTGATTTGGAGGTCTGTAATTCCATATTTCTGGAATACGGCACGAGGCTGAGCTTCGAAATCGCGTCTTGCGTCGGTAGATTGTTCCGCGTCCGCGACCAGTTTTTCAAGGATGCTAAGCTGGGACTGTATTGAGAGTTCGTTTAGGTGGTTCACATTGTCCATAGCGGTGACCTCCAATGTTGAATAGCTGTCTTGAAAGGCTACGTCATGCTAGTGTCGGTATCGATTTGATACTACGAACAAATTAGAACTAAATTGATATAGTTTCCATACTAATCAAAACAAACTTGCATTTAAGTTTTTATTTATACTTGATTTGAGGCGGAGTGGAATGTGGGCGCGCAAGGAGATGCGGAATCGATGAGAGCCTCAAAAAAAATAGCTGCAGTGTTATCATCTTTCATCCTCTCTATTCTTCCATTTCTGATTCTATGGGCGGCTTGGTCAGTCCTCCCTGATACAATTCCCGCTCATTGGAGTGGGGGTGTGGTTGATCGATGGGGTAATAAGCTTGAATTGCTGGTTGTTCCGCTGTTTTCTCTGATTGGTTCTATTGCAATTTCTGTGTACCTTATTGTTTCCACGCGGCGAAGAGAGTTCGCGGATTTCTCTGTTCGAATGCGACGGAACTTTGTTGCGTGCTATATTTCTAGTCTTCTTTTATCGACAACCTGCTCAGTGATAATTGCCGTTTGGGTTCAGTTGATTCTTACGCAAAGCACTGCGGTTGATGGGGGGCTTGGACTATCGATCCTGTATTCCCTTCCCGGGCTATATGTGATCTTGTGCGCTTTGCCGCCTTTTTATGCGAGCGGCGAGAGCAAAAAGGCAGAGCGCCTGGTAACAGTTCTTATTGGCGGCGCGGAGATTGTTCTTTGTGGAATAGTGCTTGAAGGTTCGGCTGCCTCTTATGCGATGATTGGACTGATGATTCTGTTCTGTGCGTTTGAGATTGTGTCACAGGTAAGGGATAGCCGGTCCTTATGAGTTGAATTACGCGCGTGCGGATATAAAGGGTGGCATGTTAAGCTGGTCATTTTCTCGTTCTGGGACATTTGCAGTAGGATGAGTGGGACTAGGCGCGCTGCGGTGTAATGGTGACGGTTGAGACTTGTATCGCTGCAAATCCGCTGATGCACATTTTGCTATTGGGCTTGAAGGTGGGACCGGCAGGCCTTTGTTTGGGTTGTTCTGGTCGTCCAACGCGTGTTGCACGGCTTTATATTGTTACCCTCGTTCGGCGCTCCGTTGGAGCATTTCCGGGTTTGTCGGCATCATGACTTGGCCAAGTGACACGCTTGCCGGGACGGTTGTAACGCCGCGCCGGTTCCGTGTGCTCCTTCGTTGTTGGCCTGTCCAGCCGGGGGCGGATTCGGCCTCATGTTGTGGCGCACGGCCTTCAGGGGCTTCCCCTGGCGAGTTATGTTCGTCCGTATGGGTAAGGGTCGGGTTGAGCTGACAATCCCGTGTCGGAAGGGGCTTGGACCATGCGCGCGATGACAGAGATTGAGTGGCTGGACGGCCGTGTGACGAAGGTGCCGGAGCTCGCCCTGGGCGATGCGTTCGGCGAGAGCGTCCAGGCGGAGCTCGATTTCGGGTTCGACGATGTGTTGGGGGGCCTTTGGGTCGAGGTGCGCCATCATGAGCCGGATGAGGACTCGGACGGCGACCCGCGCGGGAGGGGCTGCGCACTGTACGCGGACTGCCGGTACAGCCTGGTCGAACCGTCGGACCTCGACCGTGTCTTCTGCATCCTTTACGAGGGGCAGCCGAGGGTCTGCCGCGTCGCAGGGGAGCTCGTGAACCTTT
>URWM01000020.1 GCA_900551655.1 uncultured Collinsella sp. | reverse complement strand
CAGCGTCAGATGTGTATAAGAGACAGCGATTACGAGACCCACGAGGTTGACCGTGCGCCACGTGCCCAGGTTCGTTTTGCTTCGCTTGCCGACGCGGCGGCTCTGCGCCCCGGCAGCTACGATGCCGTGCTGTTTGCCGGTGTCGATCTGGACAGCTATCCACTCTCGCACGAGGAGGGACCGCTGGCTACGCTGACGGCGAGCCTTGGTCGCGAGGGCGTGACGCTTGAGCCCGCGGCCCTGCTGCGCGTGCGCTTTGGTCACGCGATGCAAGCGTCGCGTGGTCCGGTTACGCTCGCCCGTGTGACCCATGATCGTCAGGCGCGCGAGTGCTATCCGGCGGCCGTGTGGACCGAGTTGCGGGCGCATGCCGAGGCTGACGGCGCTAAGATCGCTGACGACGCTAAGACCGCTGACGACGCTAAAGCCGCTGGCACCGACAAAGCGAAGTGCGTGGGTGAGGGTGATATCGTAAGGGACTTCGATCCCGCGGAGGGCGAAGGTCTCAAGCGCGAACGCGTGACCTGTGAAGCCCCTCAGCATCTGAGTGCCGAGGCCGTGCCGTATTTGGTCCTGCGTCGTCGCGATGGCGAGGGCGAGGACGCGCCGCTCGTGCCGCGCCTGACGTCCGCCTCGCAGATCGAGGCCTATTCCACCTGCCCGCTGTGCTGGTTCGTGTCGTATCGCGTGAAGCCTCAGTCCATCGACGCGGACTTTGGAAATATGGAGAAAGGCAACTTTGTCCACGATGTGCTGGAGCACCTCCATGCCCGCCTGCCCCAGGAGGGCATGGAGCGCGTGACGCCCGAGAATCTGCCGCGCGCTCAAGAACTGCTGCGCGAGGTCTTTGCCGAGACCCTAGCCGAGCACGCCGGCAAGCGCGGTACCGAGGGCCCGCTGGTGCCGCTCTCCCCGGTGGAGGAGCGTCAGGCGGCCGAGATCTTGCCGCAGCTGGAGGGCGTTCTTGCCTACGAGTCCGAGGCGCTCACCCCCTTCGCTCCGCGCTACCTGGAGTTTGCGTTCAACGAGCTCCAGGTCGAGTATGCCGGTTGGCCGCTCGGCGGGCGCATCGACCGCGTGGATGTGGACGCCGAGAACCGCGCCGTGGTAATCGACTACAAGCATCGTTCGGGCGTCGAGGAGTTTAAGCTCGCCGACCCCACGGTGCGCGACGAGGAGTCGGGCGCGGCCCCCATCGACGACCCGCGCTGGCTACCGCCCCATACCCAGACGCTTATCTATGCGCAGGCCATGCGCCGAGCGCTGGGCCTAGATACCCGTGCTGCGCTCTATTTTTCGACCAAGGGCGGCAAGCCCGCACTGCGTGGTGCCGCAAGTGCCGAGTTGCTCGAGGAAGAGCGCGGCGACGGCCGCATTCCGGGCCTTAAGAAGGGCTTTCCGGGCGAGGGCGGCAACATGGACTTTGATGCGCTGCTCGATCGCGTGGAGACCGGCATTGCCGAGCGTCTGCGCGAGCTCGAGGCAGGCAACGTTGCCGCCGTCGACCCGACGTCGGCTCAGGCCGCGCATGCGCGCTGCTCGTATAACCACGAAGGAACGTTTGTAAGGAGGGACGTGTAGACCATGGATCTTTCGACTTTGATGCCGCAACAACTGCAAGTCGTCAAAACGCTCGACCGCCCGCTGTTTGTCTCGGCAGGTGCCGGCTCGGGCAAGACCTTTACCCTCACGCGCCGCATCGTCTACGCGCTCTCGCCCGAATCCGGTCCGTTTGTCGAGCATCTGGACCAGGTGCTCGCCATTACCTTTACCAAAGATGCCGCGGCCGAGATTCGCGACCGCGTACGCCGTGCGCTTATCGACGAGGGGATGGACGAGGAGGCCCTGACCGTCGACGACGCTTGGATCTCGACCATCCACGGCATGTGCTCGCGTATCCTGCGCGCGCACGCGTTGGAGCTGGGCATCGATCCCGAGTTCACGGTGCTCACCGATACCGATGAGCTTATGGATCAGGCTGTCGAGCATGTGCTGGGGCGCGTGACGGCGCCCGATGCCGCGCCCGAGCTCGCCGCTTCGCTTAAGGCCCTCTACGCTTGGTATCCCATGGCGGGCGAGGGCTGGCCGTTTGGCGCCGGCACCACCATCAAAGGCCTGGTGCGCGACCTGTTGGAGCTATCGAGCCAGCTGCCGGGCGGCATGGACGATGTGCGCGTGGCGAGTGGCCAGGCCGACACCTCGGCGCTTGCCGACGCCTATCGCGCGGCGTTGGGTGCGAGCAAGGCCGCGACCGAAAAGGCGCAGGTGGCACTCGACGCCATCGACGCGTTTGAGGCGAGCGGCAAAACCATGGAGGATGCGGCGCGACTCATGATGTCGTGCAGCATGCCTCGGGCGAGCAAGGCGTTTCCTAAGGAGCAGGTGGAGCTACTCAAGGCCGAGGCAGCCGATGCGTTTATCAATATCGTGCTGGCTTGCGGTGGCCCGGCACTTGATGCGCTGATGGGGCTTGCCCGTGCCGTAGAGGCGGAGTACCGTGCGCTCAAGGCCGACCAGTCCGCCCTCGATAATAACGACCTGCTGCGCATGGCTTACGAGGCGTTGCGCGATTACCCTGCCATTCGTGCTGCGTACGAGGGCCGCTTTAAGATGGTCATGATCGATGAGTTCCAGGATACCGACCAGATGCAGGTCGATTTGATCCGTTACCTGACGGGCGCGGGGGAGCGCGCACTGTGCACCGTAGGCGATGCGCAGCAGTCGATCTACCGCTTCCGTGGTGCCGAGGTCGAGGTGTTTCGCCGCCAGGAGCGCAAGGTGGGTTCGACGACGGCGTCCGAGACGGTCACCACGTCCGATGCTCCCGCCGGCGAGCTCGTCAAACTCGTGCGCAACTTCCGCAGCCACGACGAGGTGCTGCGCTATGTGGCGCGCGTCTTTGACGGCGACACCGGTGGTTTGATGCAGGGGTTCTTGGATCTTGAACCGAGCGACAAACGCAAGGACAAGCTCAAGGCAAAGGCTTCGCGCCGCCAGGCGCTGTTCGTTGCCGGCGGCAGTATGCAGGAGCGCACGCAGGCCAAGGCCCGTGCGATCGCCGAGCGATTCCATGCGCTTGCCGATGCCGGCCAGCCCCAGGGCGGCATGGTGCTGCTGCTGGGTCGCATGACCAATGCCGACGTCTACGCGCAGGCCTTCCGCGACCAAGGACTCGACTGCGTCATCGCAGGCGGCTCGGTCTTTGCCCAGACTGCCGAGGTCCAAACGGTGCGTGCCCTGGGGTGCGCGCTTGCTAACCCGGCCGATACGGCGCAGGGTCTTATGCCGCTGCTGGCCTCGCCGATGTTTGCGCTCGGCGCTCAGGAGTTCCTGGCGCTGGCGACCAAGCTGGACGACCAGACGGGGGAGACCTCGCGCCGCAACATCGACGTGGGCATCATGAGCGATTGCGATGTGCCGGGGCTGCGGGATCTGCCGCTGCTGACGCGCGCCCGTGAGGTGCTGCGCTATGCACTTCGTCGCGTGGGGCGCGATTCGTTCGCCGCCATCGCGCGCGATACTGTCAACGCCTCCGGCTGGTTTGTGCGTCTGGCGCAGCGTGGTCCCGAGGGCAAGGCCATCGCCGCCAACGTGCTCAAGGCGCTCGACGCCGTGGCCGAGGCAGAGGCCGAGCTCGGCAATTCTCCGCGCTCCATCGCGCTCGCCTTCGACCGCTTCTTGGCGGGCAAGGAGGCCCCGGGCGCGCTCAACGAGGAGGGCGACGGCGCGGTGCGCATCATGACGGTGCATGCGTCCAAGGGTCTGGAGTATCCGGTCGTAGCGGTTGCCGAGTGTTTTGGCGTGCGCAAATCGTCCGGTGCGGCTCAGATGGGGCGTGTCGAGGGCGGAGCGCAGGTCGTGGCGCTGCCGGCACGCTTCGACGGCGTTAAACTCGCGGACGGCACGTTCGTGAAGGGCGATGACGTCAAAAAACAGTTTGAGCACGCGTTTAAGGGCAAGGGCACGTCGCTGTGGCTGCCGCCAGAACTCATGGAGGACGTCTGTGCGACGGGCTCTCCCGCCGAGGCATTTGCCCGCCTGCGTAACGACGACCTGCAGCTTTCGCTCGAGGAGCGGGCTCGCTTGCTCTATGTCGCCATGACGCGTGCGCGAGAGCTGGTCATTCTGGCGATGGATGCCGGCGTGAGCCGCGGCAAGGTGACGGCGCCGACCTTCGACGTCGAGACCGATCTGACCTACGACGTGCTGCGTCGTATTCTGCCGACGGACGGCCTGGACATGCCGCAGCTCGATGCCGACCGTTTGGTGTTCGACAACTCCCAGCCGGGCGACTACGAGCTCATCACGCTGGCGAACTTTACCTTTGGCGAGCAGGCGTTTGAGGCCAACGCTTCACTGGATGCCGAGGGCAGGCTCGTTCGCGGCGATGTCGATGTCGCTGATAATGCTGCGCGCTCAACTGTGCCCGGTCCTGCCGACCCCAAGCCCGATGCGTTTGAGCTCGTGTATCCCCAGGCAGTGGGCGTGCGCATGGGCATCTGTCCGTTCCCGGTGCGTGACTCGTATAGCTACTCGTCAATTGCCGTGGCGCTGCATGCCGAGTCCGAGGACCGTGCCGCCGAGGCGCTTGTTCCCATGGACGAGTCCGGCGATGATGCGGAGTCGGATGGTTCCGAGATGACGGATGCAGGCGTGGCCGCCGTTGAGCCCGCCGGCAACCCCATGGCGCTGGGCTCGGCGTTCCATGCCGCCTGCCAGTGGCTGATCGAGATGGGTGCCGATGCGCTGCCCGCCGAGCGTGCCGACGCCCTGGCTCGCTTGTGGCGCCTGACGCCGGAACAGCGCGAACGCTTCGACGTTGCCCTGGATCGCTGGCTCAAGTCGGCGGTCCGTGCCGAGCTGCTTGCCTGGCCGTGCGTTCGCGCCGAGGTGCCGTTCTTTTCGCTGGGCTGCGAGGATGAGGACATCGCTCACTACGGTGCCTATGCCGAGGGCGCCATCGATGCTTTGGCGACGAACCCGGCGGATTCGTCACGCGCGCTGGTCATCGACTACAAGACGGGCGGCACACCGGACGAGACGCCGGAACAGCTGCAGGAGAAGCACGCCCTGCAGGCGCGCGTTTACGCTGATGTTCTGCACAAGGCGGGCTTTGAGGTCGTGACCGTCAAGTTCGTTCGCGTGGAGCGGGCGAATCCAACCATCTTCGTCGAACCCGCCGAGCCTCAGGTGGTCACCTACAACCTCTAGTCCTCAGATAACTTGCGGTGGAATACGGACTGTTTTGGCCAAAAAAGCCGCCAAACAGTCCGCATTTCACCGCAACGCATGGGAGAGCCTGGGGCGGTACAATGGCTCGAACGGTTCAAACGAATAAGGAGCCATCATGCAGCTCGCCAAAACGCTTAAGGTGACGCCGGAGGAGCTTTTTGACGCTCTGGCGGGGTCCATCATGCAGGATATCGAGAACGCCACGGGCAAGCGTCCCAGCCGCAACAAGCTCAACGGCTATAAGTACGAGAAGCGCGCCCAGTCCGCAAAAGGCAAGGCCAAGGGCATGGCGATCAAGGTTAAAATCAAGCACTTTGACTACCCGTGTCTCTATGAGGTCCGTTTTCAGTATGCGGCGGGCATCAATACTATGCGCTATGAGGCTGCACCTGCTGGCGATGGTGCCTGCGAGCTCACCTATACCGAGGATTTTCAGGGTGTGGGTGGCAACACGTCTGGCACGCGCGGCAAGCTCGGCCTCTTCTTCTATGAGCGCAAGCTCAAGAGCCACGCCAACCAGACGATTGATCAAATCGTCAAATACATCGAGGGTGAGCGCCGCGTAAAGGCTAATCCCGCCTTCGCCGATGATACTGCCGAAAACGCTTCGGATGTATTCCATTGATACCCTGTGCAAAAGCTTTACCGCTCTTCACATCAACTGTGAACACTTCAGGCTTCGAGCCAGTAGCGAGCGGCCCGACAAAAGTAGTTGATGGAAGTGCCAAATGAATAAGAATGCCGCTACGCAACTGCACATCTATTCCGCCTTTTTCGTTCTCGCGGGATTTGTTTTAAATCGGGGAGTGTTTCTACTTTTCCTTGCGGAGAAAGGAATGTCTGTCACGGAAATCGCGCTTTATCAAGCCCTGTTTAACATTACAACGGTCGTTCTCGAGCTGCCAACAGGGCTGATAGGCGATTTCTTTGGAAAGAAGTTTTCGATTCAAGTGGGCGTGCTACTTCTTTTCTTCCATACGGCTGGCATGCTGTTGCTCTCAGGCCCCTTTCTCGTCGCGCTTTCCCTTGTTGAGGCACTCGCCTACTCCCTTCAATCGGGATCCGAACAAGCACTTTTATATGAAATTGCCCGAAATGCCGGTCAAGGAGAGCGCTTCCTCACCATCAACGCTCGGCTGCTTGCCGCGCAATCAATCGCGACGGGAGTGGCAATCGTGCTTGGATCATTCATTGCCCAAGTATCTTGGAGTGCCCTCTACGTATGCGTTTCCGTTTTCTATCTCCTGCAGCTTTTCCTTCTGTATCCCATTGAGAGGATGGAAACGACCCATTCCAAAAACTCTGGGGAGGAAAGGTTTGACGTAGCCAAGATCTTCAGACGCGAAACCTGGTGCGTTGGAGAATCCGCTTTTGCGGTGTTGCTTCTTCTAATCGGCACAAGCATGCTCGATGGATTCTATGGGAGTTATTACAACTTGAATCAGTTGGTATTCGACGCATTTGATGCTCCCGTCTCCATAATAGGAATCTTTTTCGGTGCATCCTATGCAGTAAATGCGACGGCCTACATTGCAGCAGATTTCTTCTCATCGCGTTTCGGGAAAAGAAATACCATGCTCGGCTCGATGCTAATCGAGGCTGGCCTTTTCATGATTCTTCCGTGGTTCGCTTCAAATCCGCTGTGTTTGTTTGGCCTTAGCATGGTGCTTTGTTTTCTCCCGGAAGTGGTGTACATCACTTCGGAAAACTTAATCCAAGACGCGATAGCGGACGATCTCCGCGCGACGATCCTTTCCGTCGCGTCTCTGGTAAGGGCTCTCTTTTCTGCAATGTTTTTCTCCATATTTGGATATGTGTTGGGGTTATATCCCATTCAGATAGCGCTCGGTGTTATTGGCGCAATCGCGATAGCAATTACCGCCGTTGTTTCTTTAAAAATGGTAGGGATACATGTCTCCAAGAATTTATATATCGATTGACGAGCTGCCCGAAGCGTCGAGCCTTCTTGATGGACATGACTATTCGTCACAAATCATTCCGCGCATCGCCGGGGTTCCAGTAATACTCGATATATCTGGATGCCCTCATTCCCCTTTTTGAAGGTCCCAAAAAGACTGCCCGTGTGGGTTTGGCTAGGTTCGGGTGCTGTCCGTGCCGTGGGGTAAAATCGTTCAGTCAGAACACGAACCCGCATCGGAGCTCATTACATGGCATTCGTCCATCTGCACAACCACACTGTCTTCTCCATGCTCGACGGCGCAACCCGTATCCAGGATATGGTCAATCGTGCCGTTGAGCTTGGCATGCCCGCCGTGGCCATTACCGACCACGGCTACATGTACGGCGTGCCCGACCTGGCGCTGGCCTGCGACGCCGTCAACCACAACACGCCCGAGTACAAAACCTGGAGTCACGACAAGGCCTTCTTAGAAAAGGACCGCCGCGACGAGCTGGTGGAGCCCGATCCCGAGGAAAACCCCCGCGAGCATGCCCAGTATGTGAAGGACATGGCCATGTGGGACGAGAAGGGCAACATCGACGAGCTCAAGCCGCCCCTGATCATCAAGCCCATCTTTGGGTGCGAGGTCTACTTTACGCCGGACGAGACGCTCGCCCGCGACCATAAGCCCGAGCTCTACCACATGATCCTTCTGGCCAAGGACCAGGAGGGCTACGTCAACCTGATGCAGACGGTCTCCGAGGCCGCCGTGCGGGGCTTTTACTACAAGCCGCGCGTGACGCTCGACAACCTGCGCCGTCATGCCAAGGGCATGATCTGCACCAGCGCCTGTATCGCGGGCATTATTCCCAAGTACATCGACCGCGGTGACATGGAAGGCGCCATCAAGTGGGCCGAGACCTTCCGCGATACCTTCGACCCCGGCGACTTTTATATCGAGATTCAGGAACACGGCATCACCACCGACAACGGCCTGACCGACGAGCAGATGGACCGCACGCTCATCGATATCGCCAAGCAGGTGGGTGTCAAGGTCATCGCCACCAACGACTTCCATTACCTGCGCCGCGAGGACGCGCCCGTGCAGGACGTCATCATGTGCATCGGTATGAACGCCAAGGTCGACGACCCCAACCGCATGCGTATGACCGGCTCGGAGTTTTACATGAAGACCGAGGAGGAGATGCGGGCGATGTTCCCGTATTGCCCCGAGGCCTGCGACAACACGCTCGAGATTGCCGACAAGTGCTACGTGGAGCTGGACTGGGACTCCATCATCCTGCCGCGCTTCCCGCTGCTCGATCCCGGCGAGACGCACGAGAGCCAGTTCCGCCGCGAGTGCGAGAAGGGCCTGCGCCAGCACTACGGTGACGACTGGGCCACGCGCGAGATCGGTGGCGTCAACATCAAAGAGCGCTTTGAGTACGAATACAAGGTCATCTGCGACAAGGGATTTGCCGCCTACTTCTTGATCGTTGCCGAGTACGTGCAATGGGCCAAGGACAACGGCATCGGCGTCGGCCCCGGCCGTGGTTCGGCCGCCGGCGCTATCGTCGCCTACGCCATGAACATCACCGCGTTCGACCCGCTCGAGAACGGCCTGATGTTCGAGAGGTTCCTGTCCCCGCAGCGTACCGAGATGCCCGATATCGATATGGACTTCGACGATGAGCGGCGCCTCGAGGTCGTGGAGCACGTTCGCCAGCTCTACGGCCCCGAGAAGGTCACCCACGTCATCACCTACTCGACCATTAAGGCCAAGCAGGCCATCAATGATGCCGCGCGCGTCCTGGACTACCCGGTCTACATGGGCCAGCGCCTGTCCAAGATGGTCTCGAGCGACCCCAAGGTCAAGCTCAAGCAGGTACTCGAAAAACAACCCGGCAAAGAGGATCTGTTTAACCCCGACTTTGCCGAGGCCTATAAAAAGGACGACGACGCCCGCCGCATCATCGACACGGCGCTTTCGATCGAGGGCCTCACCCGTGGCGAGGGCGTGCACGCGTGCGCCGTTCTGATCTGCCGTGACCCCGTCAACGAGCACGTGCCCACCAAGCTCGACACCAAGGGCGGCGTCGAGATTACCCAGTACGAGGGCCATACCGTTGCCGACATGGGCCTGCTCAAGATGGACTTCTTGGGCCTGCGCACGCTGACGGTTATCTCCAAGGCCAAGGCAAACATCAAAAAGAACTTCGGCATCGACATCAAAGAGGAAGAGATTCCCTTTGACGATCCCGAGATCTTTAAGCTCATGGGCTCCGGCCACACCGCCGGCGTCTTCCAGGTCGAGTCCGCCGGCATGACGGCCACGATCAAGAACATGAAGCCCACCGAGTACAAGCACGTCGTGGCATTGATCGCCCTGTACCGCCCGGGCCCGCTGGGCGCCGGCATGGTTTCGTCCTACATCAACCGTATGAATGGCAAGGAGCCGGCCGTCTCCTACGACGACCGCCTGGACGACATCCTGGGCGAAACCTACGGCACTATGGTCTACCAGGAGCAGGTTATGCTCATCTCCGTCGAGATGTGCGGCTTCTCCAAGGGCGAATCGGACTCGCGTATCCGTAAGCCCGTGGCTAAGAAAAAGATTAAGCTGCTCACGTCGACGGTGCTCCACTGGGAGGATGGCTCGGACGAGACCACCTACGACCACTGGATGAACGGCGCTATCAAGAACAACTACACGCGCGAGGTCGCCCAGAAGATTTGGGACGATGTTCTCGAGTTCGCGTCCTACGCCTTCAACAAGTCGCACTCCGCCGGCTACGCCATCCTGGTTATGCAGACGGCATGGCTCAAGGCGCACTATCCGCACGAGTACATGGCGGCCGTTCTGACGTCCTACACGGGCAAGACCGACAAGATCGTTCACTACGTCTCGGCGTGCCGTCACGACGGCATCCCCGTGCTGTCGCCAGATGTCAACGAGTCCGGTACCGAGTTCACGGCTACCAAGGAAGGCGTGCGCTTTGGTCTGGCCGGCATCCGCGGCGTGGGCACCGGCGTGGCGCAGGCGATTATCGCCGAGCGCGAGGCGGGCGGTCCGTTTAAGACGCTGCACGACTTTGTCGAGCGCGTGGACTCGAGCCAGGCAAACCGTCGCGTGATCGAATCGCTGATCAAGGCAGGCGCCTTCGACTCCACGGGGTATCCGCGCCGTCAGATGATGCACTTTGTGGATAAGAACAACCCCGAGAACATCATTGATGCCGCGGTAAAGCGCCAGAAAGATCGCGCGAGCGGCCAGACGTCGTTCTTCGATATGTTTGGCGACGTTGAGGGCTCGGGCTTTGAGGTGAGCGTGCCCGATCCGGACGGCCAGGAGTGGGACCGCCACCTTAAGCTGAGCCAGGAGAAGGAGGTTCTGGGCATCTATGTCTCGGACCACCCGCTGCGCCCGTTTGAGTATGCACTTAGCAAGGCGCGCGACTTCTCGTTCTCGCAGATCGACACCGGCTACGAGGTGCAAAACCCCACGGGCGGTACCATCAACCAAGAGATTCCCGAGGGCAAGGCGCTGTGGTGGGCCGGCATGGTCTCGAGCGTGTCCAAGCGCGTGACCAAAAACGGCGACCCCATGGGCATCGTGCAGCTCGAGGACATGGAAGGCGAGGCCACCGTCGTCGTGTTCCCCAAAACCTATAAAGAGGCCGAGGGGTACCTGTACGGCGAGGTCGATCCCGAGACAGGCGCGCAGCTGTCCGACGCCTTTGTGCGCATCAAGGGCAAGCTCGAGCGCTCGGACCGCGGCGACCAGATCATCGCGCAGGAGATCGTGCCGCTGGAGCTCAACGAGGAGAACAACAAGCCTAAGGTGTTTGAGGTCATGGTGCCCAACAGCCGCTTTAGCCAGGGCAATATGGCGCGTCTTGCCACGGTGCTTACCGCCAACCCGGGCGGCGACCGCGTGGAGATCTTTATCGAGCAGGTGGACGGGCGCGTACTGCGTGCCGAGGTGCCGGCCAAGGTCAACGCACGCTCGATTCCGCTGCTAGCCGAGGCCAAGGCCATCGTCGGCAACCAAGGCCGCGTGACGGTGATCTAAGGGCGACCTTGCTGGTCCGCGCGAGATTGGAGGAAGTGATGGCGCAGGGGACGTTTGTGCAGGCGCTTCGTAAGGAGGCGGCGCTTAGCAGCACCTTTATGAAGGGGCGCTCGCTCATGCTCAACGGTGCCGTGCTGTCGTTTGAGGACTCCGGCTCGCGCTTCTCCAAAAATGTGACTATCGAGGGCACGGTGCGCGGCTCGCGCGGCGACCTGTACAAGACGCACGTGGCGCTCGACATGGACGAGCACGAGGTGATCGACTACGACTGCGATTGCCCCGCTGCCTATCGCTACCCCGGCATGTGCAAGCACGCCATCGCCACGGCGCTGGCGTACCTGGATGCCAGCGGCATTGAGCCCGTCGAGGGGCTGCGCACGCCGGTCCGCACGTTTACGGCGCAGCCGAAACAGCCCGCGCGCACCGCGCCCAAAGTGCCGGTCGTCAATCCCAACTTTCCCTTCCCGGCGCCCGTCCCCACGAGCCCGAGCCTCATGAAGGCGCTCTCCGATCTTTCGGACGCGCGCATGGATGAGTTGGCGGGCATGCGCCGCAAGCTCGCCGGCACTGTCGACCCCGATGCCCCCAAGGCGGTGTTGGAGCCCTCGCTGGTGCCGTACTACAATCCGCTGTTTGCCGACCGCTTTAGCTGGGCGCTCGAGCTTCGCATCCGCTGCGGCTCGGTGTCCTACGTGGTCAAGGACATCGACGGCATGGCCGATGCCTATGTGCGCGGCGGTACGTTCTCCTATGGCAAGAAGCTTACGTTTGCCCATGTGCCCGAGGCTTTCGATGACGTGTCGACAAAGCTGCTCGACTTTATCGCAATGACGGTCGCCTACCTAGGCGATATTACGAGCTCGCGCTCGGCATCGTATGACTTTGCCCGCAGCGGCTTTGTCGCCGAGCGTCAGTTGCCGGTATCCGAGTATTCCGTCGTGTCCGTGCTGGACCTGCTGCGCGGCAGGACCATGTCCTTTGAGCCCGCTTGGTCGCGGGGGACGACGACTCATCGCGCCTACGAGGTGGCAGTCGAGCCGTCGCCGCAGGGGGAGGGCGAAGTCCCGGCTAAGCGCCCGCCGCTTCTTGCCGCCAAGATTGCACCGGCGGCGGGAGGCGCTACGACTTGCGCCTTCCGGCCGATACGCATTGCTTTGTCGCGAGCGACGCAGCCTATCTGGTCGATACGCGCCGAGCACGCCGTACCGACACGGCGTTTGCCCAACATGCGGCGCCGTTCCTATCGCACTTGTTGCCCTGTCGCACGCCGGTCCATATCGCCGCCGACCAGGTGGGTGAGTTTTGCCGTATGGCGCTGCCCATCCTGCGCGACTACACCGACCTGACCGCTCCTGCCGCGCTCGACGCCGTGGCGCCCGAGCCGAGTTTTGCCATGGCGATTGGCGTCGACGATGGTCTTGTGACCTGCAAGATTACGGTGACCTACGGCGATTGGTCGGCGGATCTCTTTAGTCTTGGCTGTCTCTTATACACATCTCCGAGCCCACGAGACGTA
>URWM01000019.1 GCA_900551655.1 uncultured Collinsella sp. | reverse complement strand
TCGTGGGCTCGGAGATGTGTATAAGAGACAGGCGTTCGGTCGGTTTGTTGGGGGTGCTCATTCATGAACGAACCATCACTCCGTCGGGGTCGATCTTGTCCTGAATCTTCTTAAGGGTACGACGCAGCAGGCGCGAGACCTGCACCTGCGAGATGCCCAGCTTCTTGGCAATCTCGATCTGGGTCATGCCCTTTACGAAGCGCAGCTCGATAACCTCGCGCTCGCGAGGCGAGAAATCGCGGATGGCTTCCTCGATTACCAGGCGATCGTCGGTAAAGTCAAGCTCGTTGTCGTCGTCGGCGTAGCGATCGAGAATCGAAGGCGCATCGTCGGAATCGGACGCACCGGGGGCTTCGATGGGCACCGAGGTGTAGGCCGAGGACGATTCCATGGCTTCGAGCACCTCGTCGACGGTCACGCCCAGGTAATCGGCGATTTCCTCAACCTTGGGCGAACGCTGAAGCTCGTTGGTGAGCTTGTCGGTAGCCTGGTTGACCTTGGCAGAGAGCTCCTGCAAGCGACGAGGCACGCGCACGCTCCAGCCCTTGTCGCGGAAATGGCGCTTAATCTCGCCCAGAATGGTGGGCGTGGCAAACGTCGTGAACTCGAGCCCGCGCTCAGGGTCAAAGCGGTCGATAGCCTTGAGCAGGCCCAGATAGCCGACCTGCAAAAGGTCATCGAGCGGCTCGCCGCGGTTCTTAAATTTGTTGGCAAGAAACCTTACCAGGTTCATGTGGGACATGACGAGCTGCTCGCGTGCATCCGGATCACCGGTCTCTTTATAACGACGAAACAACTCGCGGGTTTTCTCCTTGTCCCAAGCGGTCTTGCCGCTCCGGGAACGTTCGGTCATATTAGATATCCGCCTTGAGGTCGAGGGAAAGCGTCAGGGGCGCTGTAGTCTTTTCGTAGGAGTCGCACACACTCGCCAAAATGAGCTCGGCATATACGGCAGCCTGGTCATCCTCATCGACAGTCGCCTGGTCGCCAAAGGTAAAGGTCATGCCCACATGGGATTCGTCGACATCGAATTTGATCGAAATATCGTCGGAATCAACGGCCGTGCATCCAAAGATGAAGGCTTCCTCGGCAGCCATACGAATATCCTCGATGCGATCGACGGACATAGAGCACAGGGAGCCGACGTTGGCGGCAGTCATGCGCACCAAGCGCGCGAGACGCGGATCACCGGCAACGCTCAGCGTAATGGGGCAGGTTGCTTCGCTACTCATCGCAGGACTCCTCGGAGGTCTCGGCGGGCGTATAGGTGTAATACTGAGCAGGCTTGGCTGCGGCCTTCTGAGCCGCATCCGCACCATCGGCGGCCTCGTCCTCAGCCTCACCAATCAGAACGCGCTCGGTAGGCTGCTCGGCCTCTGCGGCAGCGGCGAGCTTGCGATCGGCGTCGGATGCAGGAGCCTTCACCTTATTGAAGAGCTTCTGCACGGCGCCAGCCGCAGAGTCGGTCACGCTCGACACGGCGTTACTTGCCTCGGCCACGCTACCCGTGACCTCGGAAATGTCGCGAACCACGGCTTCGACCTCTACGAGATTGGAAGTAAGGGCGTCGACGGCGGTCTTGCTCGATTTGAGGAGCGGCTCAACCTGGGCAAGTGCCGGCGTAAGCTCGTCAACGGCGCCATCGAGCTTTGCCACCACGGGTTGTGCCTCAGCGAGCGTGTTGTTAAGGTCGCTCACCGTCTTGTCGAGCGAATCAACGACGGTGCGGGTCTTGCGCAGGGTGAGTGCAAGCTCAACGACGGCCCACACGCCGGCAACGGCGAGCAGCAGCAGGGCGATTTGAATGGGACTCATACAAGCCTCCCAAAGGAATCGAAATACAGACGCTGTTCATGGTACCCCAAAGAAGGGGAAAGATACCCAAAGGGAATGCGGGAGGCGCCAATGACCTACTTGGGAGCGTTGCCGCTACGGTCGCGCTCGCTTTGCTCCACACGCCACTCTTCCCAACCGCGACCGGCAGGCTGCCAGAATGCGCCGCGCTCCAGCCCCTCGGGCAAATAGCGCTGATCGACCCAGCCTTCGGGATAATCATGCGGATACTTATACACACCGTATTCGTCGCTGCCCGGGCGATGACGGTCGCGCAGATAACTCGGTACCTCGCGCAGTCCACTTGAATGGATATCGGCCAGCGCCGCATCGATCGAAGCCTCGCACGCGTTGGATTTTGGTGCCAAGCACACATAGAGCGCAGCCTGAGCCAGGTTAATGCGACATTCGGGATAGCCAATGACCTCGGCAGATTTAAATGCGGCATGCGCCACCAAAAGCGCCTGCGGATCGGCATTACCAACATCCTCGGAAGCGTGGATCATAATGCGGCGAGCAATAAACTTGGGATCCTCCCCCGCATCGATCATGCGTGCAAGCCAATAAATCGTGGCATCGGGGTCGCTGCCGCGCATAGACTTAATAAACGCACTGATAATGTCGTAGTGCATGTCGCCGCTTTTGTCATACGAAAAGCCACGACGCGGATTGGCAATCTTAACGTCATCCACGGTGATGGGATAGCGCTCCCCCGCCGCCGGCGCTGGCGTTCCCTCGGTATCGGGACGTGTGACGGCAATCTCGCTCGCAAGCTCAAGCGTCGTGAGCGCCGAACGAGCATCGCCCGCGGCCAGCGTGCAGATGGACTTAACCGTATCCTCATCGGCCGAGAACTTACCGTTCAGACCCTGCGGCGCCTCGAGCGCACGCTCAATGAGCGTGGCGATATCCTCGTCCTTGAGGTGCTCAAGCTCCACCACGCGACCACGCGAGAGCAACGCCGAGTTGACCTCGAAGTACGGATTCTCCGTCGTGGCGCCAATCATAATGACGGTACGGTTCTCAACTGCATGCAGCAGAGCATCCTGCTGCGACTTGGAGAAGCGGTGAATCTCGTCGATGAACAAGATGGTACGGCGGTCATACGTATTCAGGCGCGTCTTGGCCTCGTCGATCACGCGACGCAGGTCCTTCACGGTACCCGTCACGGCGCTGACCTCGACAAACTCGCTCTTGGTATGGTTAGCGATAATGTGGGCCAGCGTCGTTTTGCCCGTACCGGCCGGCCCATACAGAATCACACTCGACAGTACGTCATGCTCAATCGCAGCACGCAGCCACGAGCCCTTACCGACGGCCCTTTGCTGGCCCACGTACTCGTCGAGCGAATTGGGGCGCATGCGCACCGCGAGCGGCGCATTTTTAAAGGAACGCTCGCGCGTCGAGGCAGAAAAAAGGTCGTCCATAGCCATCCCATGCATCAATCAAAAGCTTTGTTCGTCAACAGTATACCGAAATGATACGAACTACCGTTCGTTAATATAGGTACGATGGGGAAACTCCAGACCAGGAAATAGCTTGCTCGTCAGCTCGCAGAAATAGCCGTCCGTCATGCTCGCGATGTAATCCACCACCGCTTGATCCTTGTCGTCCTGCCAGGTATAGGTGCGATCGTAGTAGGAAAGCTGCTGCTCAATGCGCGAAATATGATGCTTAAAGATGTAAGAGGACTCGTCGCCTTCGTTTATATCCTGCAGGCAACGGTCGTAGAGCTTTTCGAACGCCTCGCGCAGCTCCGCTTCGGAGTCGCCTTCGATGCCGCCCTTGCTATAAATCTTTACGTAGTTCTCGCGCTTGGCTCGGCGGATTTCCTCAAACAGCTCCTCGCTCATCTCGATGCGCGGTTTGCCGTAGCTATGCTCAACGATATCAATGGAGGCATGCGTAAGGATCCAGCTGTTGTATGCCCCACCCAGGCCATCGTCAAAAGCATCGGGCGACAGCAGGCCCGCCGCAATGGCGTCTTGGCGATCGCGTCCAACGTAGGCAAGGATATCCGAGATGCGGACCACGCAGCCTTCGAGCGTCATGGGACGTAGGTGCTCAATCGCGCTATAGCCCTTGGCAATGCAGTCCTCAACCGTCTGATCGAACTGGTCAAAGGAACCCATGTCCGAGAGCTCAAACACGCGCTGCTCGTATTCGCCGTTATGGCACAAGACGCCATCGAGCGTCTGGAGCGACACGTTGCGGCCGTACAGGGCATCGAGCACGCGGACCGACTGCACGTTATGAAAAAAGCAGCGACCCGTGCGCTCGTGATAGATATCGTTGAGAAAGCGCTCACCGGCGTGGCCAAAGGGCGTGTGTCCCAAGTCGTGGCCCAGGCCAATCGCCTCGATCAGATCGCAGTTGAGCCCCAGGGCGCGACCGATATCGCGCGCAATGCGCGAAACAAGCTGCACGTGCAAACCGCGGCGCGACAGATCATCGTTGCTACGGAAGCTAAAGACCTGCGTTTTGCCTGCATAACGCGTGTACGCCGGAAGATGAAGAATCTTTTCGGTATCGCGCATAAACGCCGGACGCATAAGCGTGCCCTTGTCGGCAACGCGATCAATACGACGAATGACCTGGTCATCGCCGCATCGATAAGGATTAACGACACCCGAGGCGCGGTCGGCGGCGATACGCTCAACCAGCTCGGGCGACAACGCCGCGGGAATGCGGTCCATGCGCGCCTTAATGACGGCCGTTTCTTGATTAATTGCCATGGCATGCTCCTTAAGAAGGATGCGCAATCAGTTACAATGTGCAGCCCATGACTTCGATTATGGCAAATATCAGCACCAAAAACGGGAGCAATGGCAGGGAGCGCGATTTTGTGAGGAGGCAGGAGATGGCAAGGACCAGGAGCGCGACGGCAAATGCCACGATACCGCCCATAGGGTCGAGCGTGCAAAGCGCGAAGAGTGCCTTGACATCTCCCATGCCGATGCCCGGGGTTTGGCGAAGACGACGCCAGAGGGACTCAGTCAACACAAGGGCAAGGTAGACGATGACCGCAAGACCAGCGTGGTCAAGCGCCGTGTTAACGCCTTTGTCGAGCCAAACGCCTGCTAATGCCGCCACCGCACACGCTCCGGCAAGCGCATTCGGAAACCGCCGCTCACGGGCATCAATCGCCGCGCCGGCAAAGATGCAAATCCAAAACGGGATATAGACCATCGAGCACCTCCTCGAGCTGCATTACAAAAGCAAAAACCACCACAAAGGGCCTGTCCCCTTTGTAGTGGTTTTGATGGTGGTTATTTGGCGCCTTGCATGACCTCGTCGAGGGTAACGTTGACGGCGTGCTGCGTCGGGACCCAGTCAACCTTCAGGAACAGCGCTGCCACCGTGATGGGGATATAGCTGAACATAAAGATCGGGAAGGTAAACAGGTTGGTTACCAGACGCCACTTTTGCGCGCAGTGAATATGCTTGTACTCAAAGATGGTCGTGAGCAGCGCCAGGATAAAGAAGGTCTGGTACATCATCGCGAAGGTCATAATGAGCGAGGCGGCACAAGCCTGCATCTCGACCTCGGTGGCCAAGAAGCCATGCGAAAGTCCGCCCACGATGAGGAAGGTCGCGTTGGCAAGCATGGAAATCAGGGACAGCAGCATGCCCGGAGCGATGGTCATAAACATGTCATATGCGGCAAAGCGATGATAGCGAAACGTCGATTTGACAAGATGCTTGCCATAGGTAAAAAAGACCTGGTAGAAGCCCTTGGTCCAACGCATGCGTTGTTTCCAGGACGCCTTAAACGTCACGGGTTGCTCGTCAAAGAACTCCGCCGGCGCATAACCGATGCGGATGCCGTGAATGGCGCAGAACGTGGTGAACTGGATGTCCTCGGTCAGCGTATGGAACTGCCAACCGTGCATGCCCTCGATAACACTGGCGGAGATGAGGTAACCCGAACCCGAGACAGCGCAGGACGTCTTGCAGATATTACGCGCGTTGTTAAGGAAGCGGGCCTCACGCAGATACCAGGTGGCGTTGGCAGACGAAATCCACGAACTGCCGAAGTTCTTGGAGTTGCGATAGCTCGTGACCACGTGGAAGCCCTGGTCAAAGGCATCATTCATCTTGGAGACGTAATCGCGGGAGATAACGTTATCGGCATCGAAGATAAAGTAGCCCTCAAACGTGTCGGGATACTCGTTGAGAATGCGATCGAAACCAAAGTCCATGACCCAGCTCTTGCCCTTACGAGCCAGGTCATTGCGCTCGTAAACAATGGCACCGGCCTCGCGCGCGAGCTGCGCGGTGTTGTCGGTGCAGGCGTCGGCAACGACAAAGACCTCGATGAGCTCGGACGGATAATCCTGGTCCTTGATGGAGCGAACAAGGTTGGCGATCACGGCCTCCTCGTTATGCGCAGCAATGAAGAAGGCGTACCGGTGGAGTTTTTTGGCCTTGGGAGGCGCGACCTCGCCACGAAGAGCGCCAATGACAAAGAAGACCACCTGGTACAGAAAGCAGACCGTGAGCAGCGTGACGACAATCTGGTTGAAGATCACGATGGGCGTGTTAGTTTGTAAAAAGGCGAGCATGCAGGCTCCCAGGAACGCGTTACGTAAACAAACGTATATATTACCGTAGGGTGACCGAGTTCAAGAAACCACCTAATACTGGCTAGGCTTCGAGCAGACCGAGCTGCGGAACGATTTCGTCGCCGGCAGCGGTGCGGCCAAGCGAGCGCGGGACCAGGTCGTCAAGAACCGCAGCGAGATCCCACGGCAGCTCGTCGCGGCACTCAATGCGATCCCCCGTCACGGGATGGTCGAATGCGACGCGCCAAGAATGAAGGAATTGCCTGGTCAGGCCCTGATCGGCGCGTGCATCGCACTTGCCGTAGAGCGGATCGCCCACGCAGGCGTGGTTGATATGGCGCATATGCACGCGAATCTGATGTGTGCGGCCCGTAAATAGGTGGCACTCGACGAGCGTGTAGCCGTCGTCAAAACGCGTGGAATCGAAGCGCTCAAGGACCTTAAAGGTCGTAATGGCCTGGCGCGCGAAAGGATCGTCCGAAACCGCCATCTTGACACGGTCACGCGTAGAACGGGCAATGCCGGTGTTGATGGTGCCCTCATCCATAGCGATATGACCGTGAACGAGCGTAATGTAGCGGCGGTCGAGCGTGCGCGTACGGATAAGATTTTGGAGCGCGCGCTGGGTGTCGTCGTCCTTTGCAGCAAGCATGAGACCCGAGGTATCGCGATCCAAACGATGCACGATACCGGGGCGGTCCTCGCCCTGCACGGTGCCCAGATGGTCGATACCACAGTGATAGACCAGGGCATTCGCGAGCGTACCGCTCTCATGACCATGTGCAGGATGGCATACCAGGCCGCGCTGCTTGGAGAGCACAATGAGATAGTCGTCCTCATAGCGAATGTCGAGCGGGATGGCCTCGGGAATCACATCGGTGGGATCGTGCGGCTCGGGCAAATCGACCGAAATACGGTCGCCGGCTCGCACGGCGTACTTTTTGGACAGGCAGGTCTCGCCATTGACACATACGGCACCGCCCTCAATCAGATGCGCGCAGGCAGAGCGCGTAGGGCAGCCGTCATTGGCGCCCAGATAGGCGTCAAGACGCTGACCAGCGGCATCGTCGGCAACAAGGATATGGATGTCGGCCATTAGCGCTCATTCCTTTCGCGAATCTTGCGGGCACGCTCCCCACGTTGTTTAGCCTTGCGCTTGGCGCGGGCCTCGTCACGGGCGTTAAGCTCGGCGGTCGCATCGACCTCACGGGCCGCGGGGCTCAAGAACATGTAGCCAAAGAGGGCGAGCACGACGCCCAAGGTAATGCCGATATCGGCCACATTGAAAACAGGGAAGTCGATGAAGGTGGTGGCAATAAAATCGGTCACGAAGCCAAAGGCCAAACGATCGATAGCGTTGCCGATAGCACCGCCCGCAACCATCGCCATGCCCACAACCTCAAGATGGGCGAGCTGGGGTGCACGAACGAGGTACACGGCAATAGCGATAATGACCGCCAACGCCAGCACGGCAAACGCGATGCCATGCCCCTCGCCCATGCTAAAGGCAGCACCGATATTGCGAACAAACATAAAGTCGATGACACCGGGGATGACGGTCACATGCAAAGCGTCGCCCACGGCACGAACCGCAAGCTTGGCAAGCTGGTCAACAAGCAGCACAACGAGCGCTACCCCACCAGCAACACCCAACCGCCAACGCAAAGGCGGCGTCATATCCCCAGTACGACCCAAATCAATCCCCTACCCTCAAGAACATCGAATTACGTTTAACGCAATTAAACATCTTATATTGCCACAAGCAGAGCGCACGACATATCCACCAACGCAAGCGAAATAACCAGCTAAAAGCGAAAGCGGCATTCCAAAAACAGAATGCCGCTTGAATGTGACACAGGTAGTCATTAGGGACGTTCTTGTTTGACTAGTCGTTTAAGAACGTCCCCAACGGTTAGTTCAGTGCATCAGCGCAGCGCTTGCAGATGTGAGCGTGGCCGTTGTACTCGCCGACGGTGGTGCGATAGTTCCAGCAACGGTCACAGCACTCGCCCTCGGCAGCCTCAATAGCAACGGAAAGCTCCTCGCCCTGGGTCAGCTCAACATCGGAGACGATGTAGAACTCGGCCAGGTCGACGGCCTTGTCGCCGGTCAGCAGCGCATACATCTCGGCGGGAACGACCGCCTTGACGCGGACCTGCTGGCTCTTGGTGAAGGTGCCGGCGGAGCGGGCATCCTCAAGGGCCTTGGTCACGGCGCTACGAAGCTCGAGGGAAGCCTCGAGCACGCCCTCGAACTCATTGGCCTCGTCGACCGTGATGGGCGACTTGTACCAATCGAGCAGCGCTGCGTACTTCTGGTGATCGACGCAGCCGGCGGGCGCATAGGCCATGGCCTCGTCGACCGTGTAGGAAAGGATCGGCTGCAGGTCGCGCATGAGCATCGAGAAGAGCTCGGCCAGCACGGTCTGGGCGCTGCGACGCTCGAGCGAGCCGGGCTTCTCGCAGTACAGACGGTCCTTCAGGGCGTCGAGGTACACGTTGGAGAGCTCGGTAACCACGAAGTCGTAGAGTGCACGGTAAGCGCGTGGGAACTCGTAGCTGGCGTAAGCATCGTCGACCTCGGCCTGGACCTGAGTCAGGCGGGCAACCATGAGCTTGTCGAGCGGCAGCAGGTCGGCAAAGGCGACTCCATCGGTCTCGGGCTCAAACTGACCCTCGAGCTCGGAGAGCAGGAAGCGCAGCGTATTGCGGAAACGACGGTAGGCATCGGACGTACGAGCAAGGATCTCGTGGTCGATGGACACGTCGGAGCTGGTATCGACCGAGGCGACCCACAAGCGGATGATGTCGGCACCCATCTCGTCGCAGACCTTGTTGGGGTCGATGACGTTGCCGAGCGACTTGGACATCTTGCGGCCCTGGCCGTCGAGGGTGAAGCCCTGCGAAACGACCGCCTTGTACGGGGCGTGACCATTGGCACCCACCGAGGTGAGCAGCGAGCTCTGGAACCAACCGCGGTGCTGGTCGGAGCCCTCAAGATACACGTCCGCCGGATACTCCAGCTCGGGACGGTACTCGCAGACGGCCTTCCAGGAGACGCCGGAATCCCACCACACGTCGAGGATGTCCTTATCGGCCTTGAGGTGATGGCCGCCGCACTTGGGGCAGACGCAGGCCTCGCCCAGGTAGCTCTCGGGAGCGTCGGTGAACCAGGCGTCGGAGCCCTTCTCGTGGAAGAGCTTGATGACGGCGTCGAGCGTAGCGTCGTTCATGACCTTCTCGCCGCAGTCGGCGCAGGTATAGCTCGGGATGGGCACACCCCAGTTGCGCTGACGGCTAATGCACCAGTCGGGACGCTGCTCGACCATGGCGCCGATGCGATTGGCGGCGTGAGCCGGATACCACTTGACGTTCTCGCGGACCTCTTTGCCAGCCTGCTCGCGCAAACCGGTCTTGTCCATCGAGACAAACCACTGGTCGGTAGCACGGAAGAGCACCGGGTGCTTGCAGCGCCAGCAGTGCGGATAGCTGTGCGTGATCTTCTTCTCGAGGACCAGGGTGCCGCGCTCGCGCAGGAACTCGATGATGTGCGGGTTGGCCTCGTCGGTATCCATACCGCTGAAGGGGCCACCGGTGCCAAACTCCTCGCCGGTATAGAACTTGCCGTCGTCATCGACCGGCATGCAGATGTCGGTGATGCCCTCCTTGAGGCAGGCAAAGTAGTCGTCGACGCCGTGGCCGGGCGAGTTGTGGACGATACCGGTACCGTCATCGACACCGACGTAATCGGCCAGCAGTGCCACGCCATCGACACCGTCAAAGATCGGCTGCTTGTAGTGAATGTGGTGGAAGGTCTCGGCGGGAACCACATAGGGCTTGCCGTCGACCATAACCGGGGTGTACTCCCAGCCAAACTCCTCGCAGCACTTGGGAGCCAGGTCCTCGAGCATGACCTCGGCGCGGCCGTCGTGCTCAACGGCGACGTAGGCGGCACCGGGCTTGAGGGAAACTGCCTGGTCGGAGGGGATGGTCCACGGCGTGGTCGTCCAGATAATAAAGTCGACCGGGCCATCGAAGTTCTCGAGGCCGGCGGGCTTGGAGGTCATCTCGAAGCGCACGAAGATGGAGGGGCTCGTCTCGTCGGAGTACTCAATCTCGGCCTCGGCGAGCGCGGTGTGGCAGTGCTTGCACCAGTGAACGGGCTTGTGACCACGATAGATCATGCCCTTGTCGAACATGGCCTTGAAGACCTCGATGTCGGCGGCGTCATGCTGGTGATAGAGCGTCAGATACGGGTTGTCCCAGTCGCCAAGCACGCCAAGGCGACGGAAGCCGGCCTTCTGCAACTCGATGTTCTCGACAGCGAACTTATTGCAAAGCTCGCGGATCTTGGCCGTGGGGGTCTGGTTGAACTTCTCGGTGCCGAGCTTCTCCTCGACCTTGTGCTCAATCGGCTGACCGTGGCAGTCCCAACCGGGGACATAGGGAACTTCGCAGCCCTGCATCATCCAGTAACGGTTGATCATGTCCTTGGAGATCTTGTTCATGGCGTGGCCGATGTGGATCGGGCCGTTGGCGTACGGAGGACCGTCGTGCAGCACGAACTTCTTGTGACCCTCGTTCTTCTTTAGAACTTGCTCGTAGACCTTGTTGTCCTGCCAGTCCTTGAGTCGCTTGGGCTCGGACTTGGAAAGACCGGCACGCATGGGAAATCCGGTTTTGGGCAGATTCATCGTCTGCTTGTACTCGTTTGCCACGGTACCCCTTTCTTGTCATGGGCGCGCACGCCCTCTGGGCACCAAAAAAGCGCCCGTCCCTACAAGCTGGGACGAAGCGCCACAAAAAGGGCAGTCTGCCCGTAAAAGCTCTTCGCTTAACCACCCAGCTTAGATGCCCTCACCCGCGTCGCCGCGCGCTCGCATCCGTTACTCGGCTGGCCTGTATCGACGACCATCTCGGCGATGTCTACTAAGACGAACCTGCGCGGCACGTCCGTTGGGATCGCAGCTCCGGGGTGATTTTCATCGGTCGCATGCACGGGTTCTCAGCGCTCCCCGCTCTCTGTAGCATGCGGACGGCCGACTACTCGTCCCCATCAACGCTTATGCGGAGTATGCTAGCACGTTCCGCGCCGGCGAAAAACCCTCAACACTGGTTTTATACGTTCGAAATTTCTCGCGGCTGTGGACCTTCTCTTGGAGCAAAATACCTGAAAGCACTTTATCGAACGAAAGAAGGTTGCTATGCGCACGATTGGAATGAGCGACTACACCGTTGGCGAGGATTGCTTTGACGAGCTGCCCGGCGCGCTGGCCGAGTACGGCGCGAAGAAGGTCGCGATCATCGGTGGTAAGCGGGCACTGGCCGCAGCACTTCCCGGTATCGAAGCTGCGCTGGCGGGTACCGACGTCGAAATTCTGGAGACGCGCGTCTACGGCACCAACAGTACGCGCGCAAATATCGCCAAGGTCGTAAACTCCCCTGCCTGCCAGGAAGCTGACGTGCTTATCGCATGCGGCGGCGGCAAGGCGCTCGACACCGTGAAGACTGCAGCTATCGAGCTCAAGAAGATCGTCTTTACGGTCCCGACGATCTGTTCCAACTGCTCCGCCGCGACCGCTATTGCTGTCGTGTACAACGACGACGGCTCGCTCGAGGGCTATTCGTACCCCAACCGACCGGCGCACATCTTCATCAACCCCAAGATCATCGCCGAGGCACCGGCAGAGTATTTCTGGGCCGGCGTAGGCGATGCCCTGTCTAAGCAGCCCGAGGTCGAGTACGCCACGAGCGCCGGTAATTTGGAGCACACCGCCGGTCTTGGCCTGGCGCTTGCCCACACCTGCTCCGAGCCGCTGTTTACCTATGGCGTCCAGGGTCTTGAGGACGTGCGCCAGGACCTGTCGAGCGAGGCCGTCAAGCAAATCGCACTCGATATCGTGGTCAATACGGGCTATGTCTCGAACCTGACCAACCAAAACGATTACTACTACAACTCGAGCGTGGCACACGCGTTCTACAACGCCACCTGCAGTATTCCGCGTGAGGGCACCTACCTGCACGGCGAGGTCGTGAGCCTGGGCGTGCTCGTGTTGTTCGCCTACACGGGCGACACCAAGAACCTTAAGCGCTACGCTGCCTTTAACAAGCAGATGGGGCTGCCCGTGACGCTTGAGCAGGTCGGGCTTTTCGAGTCCGATATCCCGGCCCTGTGCGAGTACGCGCACGCCACCAACGAGTGGAAGCAGGGAAACCCTGAGCCCTTCACCGACGAGAAGTTCGCCGCCGCCATCAAGGCCGCCAACGCCTACGGCCACACGCTCTAGGACCTGTCTCTTATACACATCTCCGAGCCCACGAGTCGTAGAGGAATCTCGTATGCCGTCTTCTGCTTGAAAAAA